>CANJUS010000026.1:0-9301 GCA_947477505.1 Comamonadaceae bacterium
ACGTGGAAAACAAGCTCAAGTTTTTCCCACAAATCAAAGAAGTAGTGGCCTACGGCGACGGCCGCGAAAAGGTCTGCGTCATGATCAACATCGACTTTGACGCGGTGGGCAACTGGGCCGAGCGGCGCAACCTGCCTTATGCGGGCTATACCGACTTGGCGCAAAAGACCGAGGTCTACGCCCTCATTCAAGATTGCGTGGAAAAAGTCAACGCCGATTTGAGCGCCGACAACTTGCTCGCGGGCAGCCAGATCAGCCGCTTTTTGGTGTTGCACAAAGAGTTGGATGCCGACGACGGCGAACTCACCCGCACCAACAAGGTTCGCCGCGGCTACATTGCCGACAAATACCAAGTGCTGGTGGACGCTTTGTACGGTGGCTTGTCTTCTCAGTTCATAGAAACCGCCGTCAAGTTCGAGGATGGGCGCAGTGGCAGCGTCAGCGCCACGCTGCGACTGAGCGACGCCAAGTTGTTCGCGCCTGTGGGGAGAGCGGCATGAGCGAAAAGCGCATTGGCGACGTCATCTTGGATGTGAAAAACATCAGCTTGGCCTTTGGTGGCGTCAAGGCACTGACCGATATTTCTTTCAATGTGCGCGAGCATGAGATCCGCGCCATCATCGGCCCCAACGGGGCGGGCAAAAGCTCGATGCTCAACTGCATCAATGGGGTGTACACCCCGCAAACGGGCACCATTTCATTTCGTGGCCAAACCTTTGACCACATGGACAGCCGCCAAGTGGCCGAGATGGGCATTGCACGCACTTTCCAAAACCTGGCGTTGTTCAAGGGCATGAGCGTGCTCGACAACATCATGACCGGGCGCAACCTGCGCATCAAAAGCAATTTGTTTTTGCAAGCCTTGCGCATCGGACCGGCCGAGCGCGAAGAGATGCAGCACCGGGCTTATGTCGAGCACATCATTGACTTTTTGGAAATCCAGGCTTACCGCAAAACCCCCGTGGGGCAGTTGCCCTATGGCCTGCAAAAGCGGGTGGACCTTGGGCGCGCACTGGCCTTGGAGCCGCAGGTGCTGCTGCTCGATGAGCCGATGGCGGGCATGAACGTCGAAGAAAAACAAGACATGTGCCGTTTCATCTTGGATGTCAACGATGAGTTTGGTACCACCGTGGTGTTGATCGAGCACGACATGAGCGTGGTGATGGACATCTCCGACCGGGTGGTGGTGCTCGATTACGGTAAAAAAATTGGCGACGGCACCCCTGACGAAGTGCGCAACAACGAGGAGGTGATCAGCGCCTACCTTGGCACTTCACACTGAGCACGCGCAGCGACGAACGGGAACAGACATGGCATTTTTTCTAGAAACCTTGATCGGCGGCCTGATGGCGGGCATGCTGTATTCCTTGGTGGCGCTGGGCTTTGTGCTCATCTTCAAAGCCTCCGGGGTGTTTAACTTTGCCCAAGGTGCCATGGTGTTGTTTGCCGCACTGGCCATGGCCCGTTTTGCCGAATGGATCCCTCAGTGGACAGGCTTGGACAACTTGGCGCTGGCCAATCTCATTGCCTTTGTTTTGGCCGGCGCGGTCATGTTTGCTGTGGCCTGGCTGGTCGAGTACCTGGTGCTGCGCCACCTGGTCAACCAAGAAGGGGCCACGCTGTTGATGGCCACCTTGGGCATCACTTACTTTCTTGATGGGCTGGGCCAAACCGTGTTCGGCTCAGACATTTACAAAATCGACATTGGCATGCCCAAAGAGCCCTTGATGGTGTTCGAGTCGGTGTTTGAAGGCGGCCTGATGGTCAGTTCAGAAGACCTGATTGCGGCGGTGATCTCGGCCGCCTTGGTGGCCATGCTGACGGTGTTTTTCCAAAAAACATCGACTGGGCGTGCCCTGCGAGCGGTGGCCGATGACCACCAAGCGGCGCAGTCGATTGGCATTCCACTCAACCGCATTTGGGTCATTGTCTGGTGCGTGGCCGGTGTGGTGGCCTTGGTCGCCGGCATGATTTGGGGCAGCAAGCTGGGTGTGCAGTTCTCCCTCTCGGCGGTGGCCTTGCGCGCTTTGCCAGTGGTGATATTGGGTGGCTTGACCTCGGTGCCCGGCGCCATTTTGGGCGGGCTGATCATCGGCGTGGGAGAGAAACTCTCCGAGGTGTTTTTGGGCCCCTATGTGGGGGGCGGCATAGAAATTTGGTTCGCCTATGTGCTGGCCTTGGTGGTGCTGTTGTTTCGCCCCCAAGGTTTGTTTGGCGAGAAGATCATCGACCGGGTTTGATCATCCCACCGCTTGACGCGTTGCCAACTTCATCAGACATTCAAGGACGAGCAGTGTTCTACAGAGAAAACGGCCAATTCAAAACCAGTTACCGGGCTGATCAGCAGATCTTCCCGATCACGCAAGACCGCTGGGCCATCGTGGCCTTGGTGTTGTTTGCCTTCATTGGCGTGCCTTTGCTGGTCGACGAATACCTCTACCGCGCCATCTTGATTCCCTTTCTCATCTTGTCGCTGGCCGCGCTGGGGGTGAACATTTTGGTGGGCTACTGCGGGCAAATTTCATTGGGCTCGGGCGGCTTCATGGCGGTGGGCGCCTTCGCCGCATACAACACCTTTGTGCGCGTTGAGGACATGCCTTTGTTGCTGGCCTTGCTGTCGGGCGGATTTTTTGCCACCTTGGTGGGCATCTTTTTTGGCATCCCCAGCTTGCGCGTCAAGGGTTTGTATTTGGCCGTGGCCACCTTGGCTGCACAGTTCTTTTGTGACTGGGCGTTTTTGCGCATCAAGTGGTTCACCAACAACACCTCGTCGGGCTCGGTGTCGGTGTCGAACTTGCAGGTGTTTGGCCAGCCCATCGATACCCCGGTACAAAAGTATATTTTTTGTCTGTGCATCTTGGTGGTGTTTGGCGTGCTGGCCAAAAATTTGGTGCGCAGCGCCATCGGCCGCGAGTGGATGGCCATCCGCGACATGGACGTGGCCGCAGCGGTGATTGGCATTCGCCCCATGTACGCCAAGCTCAGTGCGTTTGCGGTCAGCTCGTTCATTGTGGGCGTGGCCGGTGCACTGTGGGGCTTTGTCCATTTGGGCGCTTGGGAGCCGGCGGCGTTTTCTGTCGACCGATCGTTCTCGTTGCTGTTCATGGTCATCATTGGCGGCATGGGCTCCATCATGGGCAGTTTTTTTGGCGCGGCCTTCATCGTGGTGCTGCCGATTTTTCTCAACCAAGCCATTCCCGTGCTGGGGGGGGTGTTTGGCTTTGAGGTGTCCACGGCCTTTATTTCACATGCCGAGTACATGGTGTTTGGTGCCTTGATTGTTTGGTTTTTGATTGTGGAGCCCCATGGCCTGGCGCGTTTGTGGAGCCTGGGCAAGCAAAAGCTGCGCGTGTGGCCCTTCCCCCATTGAGTTTTTTCGTTGTTTATTTTTAAAAGGAGACATTGATGAGCAATAAATTGCGCAACTTCACCCTCGCTGCGGGCATGGCCTTGGCCGCCGTGGCCGCCAGCGTGGCCACCCCCGCTGCGGCCCAGCCCAAAGAGCAGTTTTTCCCCTTGCTGGTGTACCGCACCGGCGCTTACGCGCCCAACGGCGTGCCGTTTGCCAATGGCTATGCAGACTACCTCAAGCTGGTCAACGCGCGCGGCGGCATCAATGGCGTGAAGGTCTCGTTTGAAGAGTGTGAAACCGGCTACGCCACCGACCGTGGCGTAGAGTGCTACGAGCGCTTGAAGGGCAAAAACGGTGGGGCCACCGTGTTCCAACCGCTGTCGACAGGCATCACTTTTGCGCTGACCGAAAAAGCCCCGGGCGACAAGATTCCCTTGATCACCGCTGGCTATGGCCGCAGTGAGTCGGCCGATGGCCAGGTGTTCAAGTGGAACTTCCCACTCACCGGCACCTACTGGGGCGCGGCCGATATTTTGATCCAGCACCTGGCGGCCAAAGAGGGTGGTTTTGACAAGCTCAAGGGCAAAAAAATCACCTTGATTTACCACGACAGCCCGTATGGCAAAGAGCCCATTCCCTTGCTGCAAGAGCGCGCCGCCATGCATGGTTTTGTGTTGTCGTTGTTGCCTGTGGCCCACCCTGGCGTGGAACAAAAAGCCACTTGGTTGCAAATTCGCCAAAACCGCCCCGACTACGTGCTCAACTGGGGTTGGGGTGTGATGAACTCCACCGCTCTCAAAGAGGCCGTGGCCACCGGATTCCCGCGCGACAAGATGTATGGCGTGTGGTGGGCTGGTGCTGAGCCCGATGTCAAAGACGTGGGCGACGGTGCCAAAGGCTACAACGCCCTGGCCTTGCAGCACGGGTCTGAGCCCAATGCGGCGGTGGTCAAAGAGGTGTTGGCCAAGGTGCACGACAAAGGCCAGGGCACAGGGCCCAAGGCTGAAGTGGGTGAGGTGCTTTACATGCGCGGTTTGACCGCAGCCATGTTTGCCGTGGAAGGTGTGCGCGCTGCGCAAGACCGTTATGGCAAAGGCAAGTGGGTGTCGCCTGAGCAGGCACGTTGGGGCTATGAAAACCTCAACCTGACCCAAGCCAAACTCGACGCCTTGGGCTTCAAAGGGGTGATGCGCCCAATCTCCACGTCATGCGCAGACCACCAAGGTGCTTCCTGGGCCCGCATGCACCAGTGGGATGGCAAAAAGTGGAACTTCACCTCGGATTGGATGCAACAAGACGACGCGATCTTGAAGCCCATGATCAAGGCTGCTGCTGATAAATATGCGGCCGAGAAGAAGTGGACCCGCCGCACCGGTCAAGACTGCCAGTCCTGATCGTCAACGACCACGGTCCGTGTGCGCCCTGTGCGTGTGCGGACAGTGGCGCCGGGGGCTTGCGGAGCCCCCAATCGCCAGGCTTGCTGTGCAGGCTTGGCGATTGGTTGAACAAGGCAAGACATGGAACCCAACAGCATCGTTCTCAACGTCAACGGCATCGAGGTCATCTACAACCACGTCATCTTGGTATTGAAGGGCGTGTCATTGCAGGTGCCCGATGGCAAGATCGTCGCCATCTTGGGCGGCAATGGCGCGGGCAAAACCACCACCTTGCGCGCCATCTCCAACCTGTTGCGTGGCGAGCGCGGCGAGGTGACCAAGGGCAGCATTGAGTTGCGCGGTGAGCGCATTGAAAACCTCTCGCCCGCCGACCTGGTGCAGCGCGGTGTGGTGCAGGTGATGGAGGGGCGGCACTGCTTTGCCCACCTGACGATTGAAGAAAACCTGATGACTGGCAGTTACACCCGCACCGACAAGGGCGAGATCGCCGCCAATTTGGACAAGGTTTACAACTATTTCCCGCGCTTGAAAACGCGCCGCAGCTCGCAAGCGGCATACACATCGGGAGGCGAGCAGCAAATGTGCGCGATTGGCCGCGCCCTGATGGCCAACCCCAATATGGTGCTGCTCGATGAGCCCTCCATGGGTTTGGCACCGCAAATCGTGGAAGAGGTGTTCAACATCGTCAAAGACCTCAACGAGAAAGAAAAGGTCACCTTTTTATTGGCCGAGCAAAACACCAACATGGCTTTGAAGTACGCCGACTACGGCTACATCATGGAGTCGGGGCGCATCGTCATGGACGGCGTGGCCAGCGAGTTGGCCAACAACGAAGATGTGAAAGAGTTTTACCTGGGCATGGGCGGCGGAGAACGCAAGAGCTTCAAAGACGTCAAGAGCTACAAACGGCGCAAGCGCTGGTTGGCCTGATTCGCACGACCCCACCCATTTTTTGAAACCAGTCACGCTGCACCCCAGCGGTGGTCTGGTGCAGCACACACGGAAGCGCCCATGAACCCCTTTTACGACGATCTGGAACAACGCAGTCCAGCCCAACGCGAAGCCGATTTGTTGGCGGCTTTGCCCACCCAAGTGGCCCACGCCCAAACGCACAGCGAAGCATTCGCGCACATTTTGGCCGGCGTTGACGCGCGCAGCATCACCAGTCGCGACGCTTTGGCCCAATTGCCCGTGACGCGCAAAAGCGATTTGTTCGAGCGCCAACAAGCCCAGCGTGCGCGCCATGCGTTTGGTGGCTTTGCCAGCATTGGCTTTGGGCCGCAAATGCCCCGCGTATTTGCCAGTCCGGGTCCTATTTATGAGCCCGAGGGCACACGGCGCGACTACTGGCGCATGGCCCGTGCCATGCACGCTGCGGGCTTTCGCCCGGGCGAGCTGATCCACAACTGCTTTAGCTATCACTTTGTGCCCGCTGGCTCGATGATGGAAACGGGTGCCCATGCTTTGGGCTGCACGGTGTTTGCGGGGGGCACCGGCCAAACCGAGCAGCAAGTGCAGGCCATGGCCGAGCTGCGCCCCGCGGGCTACATCGGCACGCCCAGCTTTTTAAAAATCATTGTCGAAAAGGCCGCTGAGATGGGTGTGGCCTTGCCCAGCTTGAAAAAAGCCATGTTGGGTGGCGAGGCTTTTCCGCCATCGTTGCGCGATTGGCTGGCCGAGCGCGGTATCACTGCTTACCAGTGCTTTGCCACCGCTGATTTGGGCTTGATTGCCTACGAAACCTCTGCGCGTGAAGGCTTGGTGCTTGACGAGCAGGTGATTGTCGAAATCGTGCGACCTGGCACGGGCGACCCCGTGGCCCCCGGCGAAGTGGGTGAATTGGTGGTCACCTCGCTCAATGCCGATTACCCCTTGATCCGATTTGGCACCGGCGACTTGACGGCTGTGCTCAACGGGCCATGCCCGAGCGGGCGCACCAACACCCGCATCAAAGGCTGGATGGGCCGCGCCGATCAAACCACCAAGGTGCGGGGCATGTTTGTGCACCCTTCTCAAGTGGCCCAGGTGCTCAAGCGCTTCCCGCAGTTGGGGCGCGCCCGTTTGGTGGTCAGTGGCGAGATGGCCAATGACCAAATGACCTTGAAGGTGGAGGCGGCGCAAGCCTCGCCTGAACTGGCCCAGCAACTGAGCGACGCGGTGCGTGAGGTGACCAAATTGCGCGCCACCATCGAATGGGCCAGCCCCGAAAGCTTGCCCAACGACGGCAAAGTCATCGAAGACGCGCGCAGTTACCGCTGAGCTGGCTGATTTGACCCAGGTCAAACAAGCCGCACTCGCCATGGGTGGCAGGCGATTTACGTAATACCCACGACAAGAGCGGTCGCGCTTCCTTGTTAGCATGTGAGACCATTTAAAACGGAGACTCAAAATGAAAACCCCTTGGATCAATTTCGCGCTGTTGGCTTTGGCGCTGGCCCCACTGAGTGGCTTTGCTGCCGATTACCCGATCAAAGACAAAACCGTGACCCTGATCGTGCCGTTTGCCGCGGGTGGGCCCACCGACCGCGTGGCCCGCGATCTGGCCGAGGCCATGCGCAAAACCCTCGGGGCCAGCGTGGTGGTGGAAAACGCCGCCGGTGGCCCTGGTGGCTTGATTGGCGCGGCCAAAGTGGCCAAGGCCAACCCCGATGGCCACACCTTGCTGGTGCACCACATTGCCATGGGCATCTTCCCCTCGCTGGTGCGCAACCTGCCGTTCAAGGTGGAAACCGATTTTGAATACCTGGGCATGATCAACGACGTGCCCATGACCTTGATTGGCAAACCCCAATTGCCCGCCAACAACTACAAAGAGCTGATGGTGTGGGTCAACGCCAACAAAGGCAAGATCAACCTGGCCAATGCCGGCCTGGCCTCGGCCTCGCACCTGTGCGGCATGTTGTGGCAAGCATCGATCCAAGTGGACATGACCACTGTGCCCTACAAAGGCACGGCACCGGCCATGACCGATTTGATTGGCGGCCAAGTGGACTTGATGTGCGACCAAACCACCAACACCACGACCCAAATTGAAGGCAAGAAGGTCAAGGCCTTTGGCGTGACCACGGCCAAGCGCCTGAACACACCGGCGCTCAAAGACCTGCCCACCTTGGATGAAGCCGGCGCGAAAAACTTTCAAGTCACCATTTGGCATGGCTTGTATGGCCCCAAGGGTTTGTCCGCCGATGTGCAAGGCAAAATCAATGCCGCGCTCAAGCTGGCTTTGAAAGACCCCGACTTCATCAAAAAGCAAGAAGGCTTGGGTGCGGTGGTGGTGACCGACAAGCGTGTTGAGCAAGTCGAGCACAAAGCTTTTGTGGCTTCGGAAATTGCCAAATGGACACCGGTCATCAAGGCCGCAGGCGTGTACGCAGATTAAAGAGGTTCTGATGTTGTTGATCCATGTGACCACCGCCCAAGGCGCCACCCATGACGTGACGGCCGATGAGGGCCAAACGCTGCTCGACGCAGTGATGGCTTCTGGTGTCGACGGTTTGTTGGGCGAATGTGGCGGTTGCTGCAGTTGCGCCACCTGCCACTGCATGGTCGATGAGTCCCAACTGGCGCTGTTGCCCGAGCCCGACAACAGCGAAGCGCAGATGCTCGACTTTGTGGCCACCGAGCGCATGCCTGGCAGCCGCTTGGCTTGCCAAGTCAAGCTGCAAGCGCAGCACCAAGGCTTGCGTTTGACCTTGCCCGAGCGTCAGTTTTAAGCGCGCTGAACCGTTGCACGGCCGTGGTCTGTCATGCAGACCACGGTTTTTTTCATTGGCCGCTGAAACGTGCTGGGCGTTTTTCCACAAAAGCACGCACGCCTTCGGCGGCATCGGCACTGCGCGACAGCACTTGCTGTGTGCGGCTGAAAGTGTCCACGGCCACGGCGGGCCCTTGCTCCAAGGCCAGCAAAGCGTTGTGGCGTGTGGCCACCACCGCCAGCGGGGCTTGGGCAGCGATTTTTTCAGCCCATGCCATGGCGTGTTCAAGTTGATGTCCTGCGGGCACCACTTGCTGCACCCAGTTGAGCCGCAGTGCTGTGGCGCTGTCGCATTCCTCGCCGGTGAGCAAGTAGCGCATGGCGTTGCCCCAGCCAGCACGTTGGACCATGCGGATGGTGGCCCCTCCCGTGGGCATGATGCCGCGCTGCACCTCCAATTGCGAGAAGCGGCAGTTGTCAGCGGCCACCACCATGTCAGCGGCCAACATCAACTCCAAGCCCAAGGTGAAGGTGATGCCTTGCACCGCCGCCACCAAGGGCTTGCTGCGCCTGCGCAGGCCCTGGTGGCCCAGGTCAAGTGGGTCGACCCAACCGTCGGGTGTCATGCGCTCGCCCCGCTGCATGGACTCGGCCATGCTGGGCAAGTCCAAGCCTGCCGTGAAGTGCTCGCCCAAAGCATGCAGCACACCCACGCGCAAGGCTGCATCGTCTTCCAAACGGGTGTAGGCGGCGCTGAGTTCGCGTAGCATCACCGGTGTGAAGCCATTGCGTTTGGCCACGCGGTCGATGCCGATCAACAAAACAGGGCCGCGCATTTCGCAGATGATGCGGCCTTGG
>CANJUS010000027.1:0-9085 GCA_947477505.1 Comamonadaceae bacterium
AAAGCCAACGCTGGGGCATCAAGCGCATCAGCAACGACGATTTGCGCCAAAGTTTCATCGATGCCACGGTGCCACAAGCCAAGGTACTTGGTGTGAGCCTGCCCGACCCTGAGCTGAAATGGAACGAAACCCGCCAGCACCACGACCATGGCCCCATCGACTGGGACGAATTTTGGGCCACCGTCAATGGCAACGGGCCGTGTAACCAAGAACGCCTGGCCACCCGCGTCTCGGCCTGGGAAGACGGCGCTTGGGTGCGCGAAGCCGCCCTCGCCCACGCCCATAAACAACAAGCACGCAGCATGAAGGAGGCGGCATGAGTTCCAGCAAAGACATGGGCACCAAGCCCCTCAAACCATTGCATGAATGGCCTCTGTGGGAGGTGTTTGTGCGCAGCAAACAAGGCTTGGAGCACAAGCACTGCGGCAGCTTGCACGCCAGCGATGCGCAACATGCCTTGCAATTGGCGCGCGACGTATACACCCGCCGCCAAGAAGGCGTGAGCATTTGGGTTGTGCCCTCCAACGCCATCACCGCCAGCGAGCCCAATGACAAGGCCGAATTCTTTGACCCCTCGGCCGACAAAATTTACCGCCACCCCACCTTCTACGTCATCCCAGACGAAGTGGGGCACATGTGACCCCCGCAGCCCACACCCTGGCCCCGTTGGCCTTTGTGCTGCAACTGGCCGACAACGCACTGGTGCTGGGCCAGCGCAATGCCGAGTGGTGCGGCCACGGCCCGGCGTTGGAAGAAGACATCGCATTGGCCAACAACAGCCTGGACCTGATTGGCCAAGCGCGCATGCTCTACAGCTTGGCCGCCACCCATGTCGGCCCAAGCGCCACTGAAGACAGCTTGGCGTATTGGCGTGGTCCAGAAGAATTTCGCAACTACACCTTGCTCGAGTTGCCCCACCACGGGCCTTTGGCCCCCAGTGCGCGCCAAGCGCGTGACTTTGCCACCACCATCGTGCGCAACTTTTTGTACAGCAACCTGATGGTGGGGGTGTGGACCCAACTGCTGCACAGCCCCGACGCGCAACTGGCCGCCATTGCCGCCAAGGCCATCAAAGAGACCCGCTATCACCTGCGCCATGCCCACGAATGGGTGGTGCGCCTGGGCGACGGCACCGACACATCGCATGCGCGGGTGCAAGCCGCGCTCGATCACCTCATGCCCTACACACAAGAGTTTTGGCCCGCCAGCGATGCCGAGCAAGCCGCCATCGACGCGGGCATGGGGCTGAACTTATTGGCCTTGCAGGCCCCGTGGCAACAACAATTGAACGAGACCGTGGCACTGGCCCAACTGCAACTGAGCAGCGCGCAAGGCTTTGTGTCGGGCGGCAAAAACGGCATGCACTCAGAACACCTGTCTTATTTGCTCAGCGACATGCAGTCGCTGGCGCGTGCCCACCCTCAGGCCGTTTGGTGAGATGGCCGTGAGCGACCCCATGGCACAAGCCATCTGGCAAACCCTGGCGCCCCTGAGCGACCCCGAAATCCCGGTGGTCAGCTTGCGCGACATGGGCATCTTGCGCGACGTGCGCCTGGTGGGAACGCAGTGGCAAGTGGTCATCACACCCACCTACAGCGGGTGCCCGGCGATGGACCAAATCGAGGCCGATGTCCAACAAGCTTTGCACCAAGCTGGATTGGACGCCCAAGTGGTGACCCAACTCGCCCCGGCTTGGACCACCGACTGGATGACCCCCAACGCACACCAGCAATTGCGCGACTACGGCATCGCCCCACCCTGCACCAGCGCCCAAGACGCTGACACCCACACGCTGCGCTTTGTGCGCCCGCGCGCGCCCGCGTCGGTGGCCTGTCCGCGCTGCGAATCCACCCACACCACCGAGGTCTCGCACTTTGGCTCTACCGCTTGCAAGGCTTTGTACAAATGCTTGGCTTGCCTGGAGCCGTTTGACCACTTCAAGCCGCACTGAAGCGCCGCCCCCACAAAACCCACCACACCCTTCGGACCATGAGCCCCACTCCCCGCTTTCACGACCTGGTCGTGGCCCGCATCACCCCCGACGCCCCCGGGGCTGTGTGCATCAGCCTGCACATCCCCGCAGCGTTGCGCAGCACCTTCGCGTTTGTGCCCGGCCAATTTGTCACGCTGCGCACCACCGTGGATGGACAAGACACGCGGCGCAGTTACTCCATTTGCAGCACGCCCCAACACCTTGCCCAGCACGGCGAGATCGACATCGGCGTGCGCCAAGTCGATGGCGGTTTGTTCTCCAGTTGGGCCAACACCCAACTGCAAGCGGGCATGGTGATGCCTTGCATGGCCCCCGAGGGGCGCTTTGTGGTGCAGCGGCCCCGGGCCATCCACCGGCTAGGGTTTGCCGCTGGCTCGGGCATCACCCCCATTTTGTCCATCCTGCGCCACAGCTTGGAGACATCGGCCCACAGCCGCTTCACCTTGGTGTATGGCAACCGGCGCATGGGCAGCGTCATGTTCAACGAGGCGCTGCAAGACCTCAAAGACCGCTACACCGAGCGCTTGACCCTCATCCATGTGCTGTCGCGCCAAGCCCAAGAAGTGCCCTTGCTCGAAGGCCGCATTGACGCGCCCAAAGTACAAGCCCTGATCGACGCTTTTTTGCCCGTGCCCAGCATGGACGAGGTGTTTGTCTGCGGCCCCGAGCCCATGATCGAGGCCACCGAAACCGCGCTGCGCCAAGCTGGCGTCAAGCCTGAGCGCATCCACAGCGAGCGTTTCACCAGCCTCACACCTGCACGCCCAGTGCCGTCTGCCCCCACAGCGCAGCCCAGCGGCCCGCAAATCACCGTGGTGCTCGATGGCAAGTCGCATGTGCTGCCCATGGTCAGTGCCCTGCATGTGCTTGACGCCGCCATCGAAGCCGGTTTGGACGTGCCCTACTCCTGCAAAGCCGGCGTGTGCTGCACCTGCCGCGGCAAAGTGCTCCAAGGCAGCGTGCACATGGACAAAAACTTCACCCTGAGCCAAGCCGAATGCGACCAAGGCTTTGTGCTGACCTGCCAAGCCCGCGCCACCAGCGCAGACCTGGTGGTGAGTTACGACGAGCGTTGATCGGCCCAGCGATCAAGCCCACGCCCGATCAAGCCAAGCGATCGAGCACCGCCAAAGTTGCAGCGCTTTGGTTCATCGTATAAAAGTGCAAGCCCGGCGCCCCGCCTTGGCGCAACTGCTCACACAGGTCGGTCACCACGTCCAAGCCGAAGGCTTTGATCGACTCGACATCATCGCCAAAGCTTTGCAAACGCAAGCGAATCCAACGCGGAATTTCTGCCCCACAGGCATCTGAAAAACGCATCAGTTGGGTGGAGCTGATGATGGGCATGATGCCCGGCACCACCGGTATGTCTGCGCCGTGCTGTTGAACCTCTTCCACAAAGCGAAAGTAGGCGTCACTGTTGTAGAAGTACTGGGTGATGGCCGATGTGGCGCCCGCCTTGACTTTGGTCACATAGGCTTGGATGTCGGCCTCGGGCGACTTGGCCTGGGGGTGCACCTCGGGGTAGCAGCCCACTTCGATGTGGAAATGGTCGCCAGTTTCTGAACGGATGAAGGCCACCAACTCGCTGGCGTAGCGAAACTCGCCAAAGGTGCCATGTCCGCTGGGCAAGTCGCCGCGCAGCGCGACCATGCGGCGGATGCCTGCCGCCTTGAACTGCGCCAGCTGCAAACGCACATTGTCTCGGGTGGCACCAATGCAAGAGAAATGCGGCGCAGCGTCCTGCCCATCGGCCAAGATGGCCTGCACCTGCTGCAAGGTGCCGTCTTGCGTGGACCCACCTGCGCCATAAGTGACGCTGAAAAAAGCTGGTCTGGCTGCATACAACGCATGGCGCACCTGCACCAATTTGTCGGCACCTGCCGGCGTTTTGGGCGGGAAAAATTCAAAGCTGATGGGAAACGATGTTGGATTGCTCATGCAGCCCTCCAAGCGTGAAGACATGGTCACTGACCCTCGCCTTGCGACAAGGGCCAGCGCCACGGGGCTTCAATAACGGTAGGTGTCGGCTTTGTAAGGGCCGCTTTTGCTCACGCCAATGTAGGCAGCTTGCTCGTCGGTGAGTTCGGTCAGCATGGCGCCAACTTTCTTCAGGTGCAAACGCGCCACTTTTTCGTCCAAGTGCTTGGGCAACACATAGACCTTGCCTGATTCGTAATGGTCAGGGCGTGTGAACAACTCGATTTGCGCAATGGTTTGGTTGGCAAAGCTGGAAGACATGACGAAGCTGGGGTGACCCGTGGCGCAACCCAAATTGACCAAGCGGCCTTTGGCGAGCAATGTGATTTTCTTGCCGTCAGGGAAGATGACATGGTCCACCTGGGGTTTGATCTCGTCCCACTTGCATTTTTCCAAGGCGGCGACGTCGATTTCGTTGTCGAAGTGACCGATGTTGCAAACAATGGCTTCGTCTTTCATGGCGGCCATGTGCTCGTAACGGATGACGTTTTTGTTGCCCGTGGCAGACACGAAGATGTCGGCTTTGTCGGCGGCGTATTCCATGGTCACCACTTTGTAGCCTTCCATGGCGGCTTGCAAGGCGTTGATCGGGTCAATCTCGGTCACCCACACTTGGGCGCTCAAGGCACGCAAGGCTTGTGCTGAACCTTTGCCCACGTCGCCGTAACCAGCGACCAAGGCCACTTTGCCAGCGATCATCACATCGGTGGCGCGTTTGATGGAGTCCACCAAGGATTCACGGCAGCCATACAGGTTGTCAAATTTGCTCTTGGTCACCGAGTCGTTCACGTTGATGGCGCGGAACATCAATGAGCCTTTGGCGGCCATTTCATTCAAGCGCAACACGCCGGTGGTGGTTTCTTCGGTCACGCCAATGATGTGCGCGCCTTTGCGGCTGTACCAAGTGGGGTCAACAGCCAATTTGGCTTTGATGGCGTTGAACAAACAGACTTCTTCTTCGCTGCCAGGGTTGCTCAACAAAGAGGCGTCGGTTTCAGCACGTTTGCCCAAATGCATGAGCAAGGTGGCGTCGCCACCGTCGTCCAAAATCATGTTGGGGCCTTCGCCCTCGGTGCCCTTGGCACCAAATTCAAAAATGCGGTGGGTGTAATCCCAGTAATCGACCAGGGTTTCGCCCTTGTAGGCAAACACCGGTGTGCCATTGGCCACCAACGCGGCAGCAGCGTGGTCTTGGGTGGAGAAGATGTTGCAAGAGGCCCAGCGCACTTGGGCGCCCAGGGCTTGCAGGGTTTCGACCAGCACAGCGGTTTGGATGGTCATGTGCAAAGAACCAGTGATGCGCGCGCCTTTCAGGGTCTGGGCTTTGGCGAACTCTTGGCGAATCGCCATCAGGCCAGGCATTTCGGTTTCGGCGATTTTGATTTCTTTGCGACCCCAGTCGGCCAAGCTCATGTCGGCGACGTGGTAATCGGTGGTTTGGGTGGGTTTGAGTGATGCGTTCATGCGAGGCTCCTAAAGGGTTCAGGGCCACTGACGCGGTTCTTCAAGCACTTGGGATTGCCGAGGTGCTCACCTCACGTTGTCAGTGGGTGAGCGCAGTTTGAAAAGGGTTCCGAGCCTCACGTCTTAGACGCTGCAGCGCTCCTCGGTATAAATATTCTATCAAAGCCTCCAACACCTGCGCAGAAGTGGGTGTATCCATCCCAACAGCGGTGGGATCTTGGCACCGAAAACCGCCCCGTACAAATCCATACAAATTGAAGCCAATTGGCACTAACATGGGCGCATGCTGAGCCGCAATATCATTTTTTTCATCAAAGACCGCTTGCCGGTGGGCATGCGCACCACTCAAGACATTTACTTTGTTGTCTTTGTGATCTCGGCCCTGGCTTTCATCATTCCCACCTGCCCCTGGTTTTTTGCGCTCGGCCAAGAACGTGCCGGTTACTCGGTGGCGGTCGTGGCAGCGGTGATCGCCTTGACGATGCTGCTGTGGCGCTATTTCAAGCTGCCTTTGCCATGGGCCCAAAATATTTACCAAGCCAATTTGTTGGCTGTGATTTTGTACAACGCTTGGTTCATGGGTGGCCTCACGTCCCCGGTCATGGTTTGGCTGGGCATTGTGCCCGTGCTGCCTTTGTTCACCGCAAAATCGCGCAGTTGGGTCTACATTTGGATGGGCTTGTCCTTTTCATCGGTGCTGGCTTTTTACCTGCTGCAAACCCGTGGCGCCATACCGGTGTTGACCCAAGAGTCGCCCGAGGACCTCGCCTTTCGCGCCCTGATGTACGCCATGCTGCTGCTCACTCAGCTGAGCCTGATCAACGCAGTGGACATGCTCAGCGAGTCCACGCTGCGCCATATCTCGCGCACCAACACACGGCTCAATTTATTGTCCATTGATTTGCAAAAAGCCAATGCACACAAAGACCAGTTTTTGGCCATGGTCAGCCATGAAATGCGCACGCCTTTGAACGCCGTGATGGGCTATTTGAGTTTGATGAGCACCGACCAACGCCTGCCCGAAGACGCGGTCGACTTTGTCAAAGGCGCGCAAAACTCTGCGGCCCATTTGCTCACCGTGATCAATGATTTGTTGGACTACTCACAAATCCAAAACGGCCGCGTGGTGCTCAACCCACAGGTGTTCAACTTGCATGTGATGCTGCACAAAACGCACAGCATCTTCAAACCCCGCGCCAGCGACCTGGGCTTGAACTACAAGCTGGTGATCAGCCCCACCCTGCCCGAATGGGTGCGCGGCGACCAGCACCGCTTGGCGCAAATCATCATCAACTTGTTGGGCAATGCGCTGAAGTTCACCGACAAGGGCCACGTCACCACCCAGGTGGACTACGAAACCACCGCCCCCAATGAAGGCCAATTGGTGATCCGCGTCATCGACAGTGGGCGCGGCATTCCGGTCGAGGCGCAGCACAAAATTTTTGAACCCTTTGTGCAACTCACCCAAGCAGATGGGCAAGCTGCCCCGCGCGACGCATTGCGCGGCAACGGCTTGGGGCTGAGCATCACCCGCACCCTGATCACCAGCCATGGTGGCACCGTTGGTTTGCACAGCGAGGTGGGGGTGGGCTCCGAGTTTCGCGTCGACATCCCCCTGCCTGTGGCCCCTGCACCTCCCAAGTCGGTGCCTGCCTTGGAGCTGATAGACCACACACCGGTCAAACTGCTCATCGTCGACGATCATGCAGTCAACCGCATGGTGGCCACCGCCACCATCCAGCGCTCCATGCCCAATGCCCAAATTGACCAGGCCGAAAACGGCACCCAAGGTTTGGAAAAAATGTCCGCCACCTTGTACGACTTGGTGCTGCTCGACTTGGTCATGCCCGACATTGACGGCATCGAGGTCATGCGCCGTGTGCGGGGCACCCTGTCCCCGCCCTACCGCGACGTGCAAGTGGTGGCCCTGACCGCCAACGTGGCCGAAGAGGCCCTCAAAACCTGCTTGGCCGTGGGCATCAGCGAGGTCATGCCCAAACCCTTTGACCGGCTCACCTTGGTCAATACCATCATCCGCCACTGCAGCAAGCCCGCTGGTGGCGACCCCCTGGCCAGCACAGACTAAAACCACCCAAGCCGTGTGGCTTGCCAACAGCCGCCGTCTATGATGCGGGCTGTTTCCAGCACCACACCATGACCACTGCTTTAGAAGAGGTGCGCCGTCGGCGCACTTTTGCCATCATTTCCCACCCCGACGCCGGTAAAACCACGCTCACCGAAAAGCTGTTGCTGTTTTCGGGTGCGATTCAAATTGCCGGTTCGGTCAAGGCCCGCAAGGCCTCGCGCCACGCCACGTCCGACTGGATGGAAATTGAAAAGCAGCGCGGCATCTCGGTGGCGTCGTCTGTCATGCAAATGCTCTACCGCGAGCACGTCATCAACCTGCTCGACACCCCCGGCCATAAAGACTTCAGCGAAGACACCTACCGCGTGCTCACCGCCGTTGACTCGGCCCTCATGGTGATTGACGCGGCCAATGGTGTGGAAGCGCAGACCCGCCGCCTGATCGAGGTTTGCCGTCAACGCGACACGCCCATCATCACCTTCGTCAACAAGATGGACCGCGAGGTGCGTGACCCACTCGACATCTTGGACGAGGTGGAACGCGAATTGGGCATGCCCTGCGTGCCCATGACCTGGCCCGTGGGCCAAGGCAAATTGTTTGGCGGCATCATCAACCTGCGCACCCAGGCCATGACCGTGTTCGAGTCAGGCAGCGAGCGTTTGCCGCAAGACTTTGAAACCGTGCCCCTGAGCGAGCAAGGCAAATTGGCCGACCGCTTTGGCCTGGAGTGGCAAACCGCCATGGACAGCATGGAGTTGGCCACGGGCGCTTCGCCCTCGTTTGACCGCGAAGCGTTTTTGGCTGGCAAGCAAACGCCCGTGTTTTTTGGCTCTGGCGTGAACAATTTCGGCGTGATGGAGGTGCTCGACGCCTTGGTCGACTTGGCCCCCTCGCCCCAACCGCGCCAAAGCTCTTTGCTGGTGAACAAGCAAATGGTGGAGAAAACCATTCAGCCCGAAGACGCTGGTTTTGCAGGGGTGGTGTTCAAGGTGCAGGCCAACATGGACGCCAACCACCGCGATCGCATCGCCTTTGTGCGGGTGGCGTCGGGCCGTTATGCGCCTGGCATGAAACTCAAGGTGCAGCGCAGCAGCAAAGAGCTGCGCCCCACCTCGGTGGTGACGTTTTTGAGCCAGCGCCGCGAAGCAGTGGACGAGGCCTATGCAGGCGACATCATCGGTTTCACCACGCATGGCGGTGTGCAGTTGGGTGACACCATCACCGATGGTGCCAATTTGCAATTCACGGGTCTGCCGTTTTTTGCGCCCGAACTGTTCATGACGGTCATTTTGAAGAACCCACTGCGCACCAAGCAGCTGCAAACGGGCTTGGAGCAATTGGGCGAAGAAGGTGCCATCCAGGTGTTCAAACCCGAGATGGGCGGCGCCATGTTGCTCGGTGCCATTGGTCAACTGCAATTTGAAGGGGTTCAACACCGCTTGCGCGGCGAATACGACTGCGATGTGCGCATGGAGAGCAGTTCGTTCACGGGTGCACGCTGGATCACCGCCGACACCCCCGCCGAATTGAAAGAGTTCACCCACGCCTATCCGCAACGCATG
>CANJUS010000028.1:0-8693 GCA_947477505.1 Comamonadaceae bacterium
AAACGTGCAGTTTAACTGCAATATGCATGGATGCGAACGATCTGCAACAGCATTGAACTCATTTGGGAATCTGTCCAGCGCCATTGGCGGCACCTGGTGCTGTGGGCGTTGGCACAGAATTGGCTGGGGCGTTGCCAGCTGGGTCCGACTGACCAGGAATTTGAGCGCCCGCACCCGCTGGCATGTTGAGTGGGGTTTTCTCCAGCACACTGGTGCCCTCTTCGGTGGGGCGCAGGTTACCGAAATAAGCCAGCGCCAGCGTGCATGCAAAAAAAACTGCGGCCAAGACAGAGGTGCTGCGCGATAAAAAATTGGCACTGCCACTGGCACCAAACAAACTGCCCGAACTGCCGCTGCCAAAAGCAGCGCCCATGTCCGCACCTTTTCCATGTTGGATCAATATCAATCCAATCATGGCCAAGGCAGTCAATATTTGAACCACCAGCAAAACATTCAAAAGCAAAGTCATGGTCGTCTCAGGGTAATTGGCGCATCACTGCGCCAGGGCTGCGGCCACAATGGCCAAAAAATCATTGGGTTTGAGCGATGCGCCGCCAATCAAACCGCCATCAATATCGGGTTGTGCCAACAAACTCGCCGCATTACTGGCGTTCATGCTGCCGCCGTAAAGGATACGGATGCGATCTGCATGCGCACTTGCCGCACGCAATTGGGCGCGCAACAAGGCGTGAACCAACTGGGCCTGCTCTGGACTGGCGGTGCGGCCCGTCCCAATGGCCCAAACCGGCTCATAGGCCACCACCAACTCACTGACACAGTGGGCCACCTGTTGAATGACCGCTGCCAACTGGCGTTTGACCACTTCATTGGTTTGGCCCGCCTCGCGCTCTTGCAAGGTCTCCCCCACACACACAATGGGCGTGATGCCTTTGGCCAGCGCGCGCTGAGCTTTGGCGGCCACCACCGCGGAGGTTTCCCCGTGGTACTGGCGCCGCTCTGAGTGACCGACCAAGACATACCGGGTTTTGAAGTCGCTGAGCATGTCCGCAGACACCTCGCCCGTGTATGCGCCTGCCTCATGGGCAGACACGTCTTGTGCACCCCAGTGCATGGGCGTGCCCTGGCAAACTTGTTGCACCTGGGCCAAGTACGGGGCCGGCACGCAAACAGCCACATCCACCTGACTTGAGGCAGGCAAATGGGGCGTGATGGCTGCCAGCAAATCGGCGTTGACCGCCAATTGCCCGTTCATCTTCCAGTTGCCTGCAATCAAATAACGCTTCATGAGCTTCAAGCCGCCAATCTAAGGAACCCGATCAGTGTTCGTTTCTGGGCTCGCCGCGGTGGCCACCATCCTGGTGCGCCGGGGCATCATGGCCGTGGCTTGGCGCGTGATCAGCAGGATGCTCTGGCCGCTCCAACAGGGCCTTCATGGACAATTTGACACGGCCTTTTTCGTCGGTTTCCATGACTTTGACGCGCACCACTTGGCCTTCGGCCAATACGTCCGTGACTTTGGCAATGCGCTCATGGCTGATCTGGCTGATGTGCAACAAACCATCCTTGCCGGGCAACAAGTTGACCAAGGCACCAAAGTCCAGGATCTTGGTGATCGGGCCTTCGTAGACCTTGCCAATTTCCACCTCAGCAGTGATTTCCGCAATGCGGCGCTTGGCCTCTTCGGCTTTTGCGCCATCGGTGGCCGCAATGGTGATGGTGCCATCTTCTTCGATGTTGATCTGGGTGCCGGTCTCTTCTGTCAAAGCACGGATCACTGCCCCACCCTTGCCGATCACGTCGCGAATCTTCTCCGGATTGATCTTCATGGTGAAGAGCTTGGGTGCAAAGTTGCTCACTTCGGTGCGCGCCTCGCCCATGGCTTCTTGCATCTTGGCCAAGATATGGATGCGTGCTTCTTTGGCTTGGGCCAATGCCACTTGCATGATCTCTTGGGTGATGCCCTGGATTTTGATGTCCATTTGCAAAGCGGTGATGCCCTGGGTGCTGCCTGCCACCTTGAAGTCCATGTCACCGAGGTGATCTTCGTCACCCAAAATGTCGGTCAAGACAGCAAAACGATTGCCTTCTTTGATCAAGCCCATGGCGATGCCAGCCACATGGGCTTTCAGCGGTACACCAGCGTCCATCAAAGACAAACAACCACCGCACACCGAGGCCATCGACGAAGAGCCATTGGACTCGGTGATTTCAGACACCACACGCATGGTGTAGGGGAATTCTTCCTTGGTTGGCAACACGGCAGCCAACGCACGCTTGGCCAAGCGGCCGTGACCGACTTCACGCCGTTTGGTGCTGCCCATGCGGCCCACTTCTCCGGTGGCAAACGGGGGCATGTTGTAGTGCAACATGAAGCGGTCTTCAAATTCACCGGCCAAAGCGTCAATGCGCTGGGCATCGCGTTCGGTGCCCAACGTGGCGATCACCAATGCCTGTGTCTCACCCCTTGTGAACAAGGCTGAACCATGGGTACGGGGCAAAACGGAGTTGCGAATTTCAATGGGGCGAACGGTGCGGGTGTCGCGACCATCGATGCGCGGCTCACCAGCCAAAATTTGGCCACGCACAATGCGCGACTCGATTTCGAACAACAGGTTATCGACTTTGACCGGATCAAACTCGACGCCTTGGGCCTTCAAGCCATCTTTGGCTGCTTGATAGGCCTCGCGGCAAGCCTGGGTGCGGGCTTGCTTGTTGCGGATTTGGTAGGCGGCATTGAGTTTTTCTTGCGCCTGGGCAGCCAACTTGGCTTCGAAATCGAGGTCGCGTGCCGGTGCTGTCCAGTCCCAGGCCGGCTTGCCTGCATCGCGCACCAACTCGTGAATGGCGTTGATCGCGATCTTGCCTTGCTCATGCCCAAAGACCACGGCACCCAGCATGATTTCCTCAGACAACTGCTGGGCTTCAGATTCAACCATGAGCACCGCAGTTTCGGTCCCAGCCACAACCAAATCCATCACGCTGTCTTTGCGCTGGGTTTGACCAGGGTTGAGCACGTACTCGCCATTGATGTAACCCACTCGGGCAGCACCAATGGGGCCATTGAAAGGCAAGCCAGAAATGGCCAATGCGGCGGAGGTGCCAATCATGGCAGCAATGTCTGCGTCCACCTCTGGGTTGAGAGACACGGTGTGGATGACCACATGCACTTCGTTGTAAAAGCCTTCAGGAAACAAGGGGCGAATGGGTCGATCGATCAGGCGCGAGGTCAGGGTTTCAAGTTCGCTGGGCTTGGCTTCGCGCTTGAAAAAGCTGCCAGGAATTTTGCCCGCGGCATAAGCCTTTTCGATGTAGTCCACGGTGAGCGGGAAAAAATCTTGGCCCGGCTTGGATGATTTGGACCCCACCACAGTGGCCAAAACCACGGTGTCATCGATATTGACCAGCACAGCGCCGGTGGCTTGGCGAGCGATTTCGCCGGTCTCCAGGGTGACCGTGTGCTGGCCCCACTGGAAGGTTTTGGTAACTTTATTAAAAATGGACATGTGTATCTCCTGAGGTTGATGGGAGGTGCAGGCCACCTCCACAAAGCCTGGAAAAAACGTCTCAGAACACGATGCCATCCCATGAAACACCCCTGCCCGGGGTATTTGATGGAATGACACAGCTTCGCTCTGTTCCCGTGATCTCCATGTGGCAAAGCCACCGAGTTATCGAAATAACATCAGTGGCCGTGCTTGCATGCGTTGAACAAAATTACTTGCGCAGACCGAGTTTGGCAATCAGCGCGGTGTACCGGTCGGCGTCCTTGGACTTGAGGTAATCCAACAATTTGCGTCGACGACTGACCATGCGCAACAGGCCACGACGACCGTGGTGGTCTTTGGCATGGGTCTTGAAATGGGGGGTGAGTTCGTTGATGCGGGCGGTCAAAATGGCCACCTGCACTTCGGGACTGCCTGTATCGCTGGCGCTGCGGGCATTGGCTTTAACTACCTCTGCCTTGTTAAGCGTGGTCATGGTGTTTCCTTGGTGTTTGACTTGCGCCAAGCACTGGAACTGCGCCTGGCGTGCGTTCGGAAAACCCGAACCCAAATATTATAACCGCATCCAACTGCGCAGCCGATCAACCCCCAGCAGCAACCGCTGCGGGTCCTTGGACGCAAAGCACCAGCGCAACCAGCCCGCGGCTTCAGGTCCAAAAGCCTCGCCTGGCGCAAGGCCCAAGCCAGCCTCTGCCACCAAGCGTTTGGCGGTGATCAGGCCGTCATCATGGCCCGGCAATCGAAAAAATGCGTACATACCCCCATAGGGTTTGCTCAATTCAAGTCCAGGCAGGGTCTGCAAGGCCCCCACCAACGTGTCTCGGCAGGTTTTCAAATGGGCCACAACCCGCGGGGTGATCTCTTGACAGCGCTGTAAGGCGACCAACCCGGCCCGTTGGGTAAACACCGGGCTACAGGAGGTATTGAACTCAATGAGTTTGCCAACTGCCTCGATCATCGCCGGGGGCACCACCATCCAACCCAAGCGCCAACCGGTCATTAAAAAACTTTTTGAAAAACTGTGCACAACCACCAAACGGTCTTGCGGGTCGGCCACATCCAAAAAGCTGGGGGCGCAGTCATTTTCAGCGGGCTCGTAATACAGCGCTTCGTACACCTCATCGGCCAAGATCCAGGTGCCGGTTTCACGGCAACGCTGCAAGATGGCCTGCTGTTCATGGCGACTCAAGGTCCAGCCGGTGGGGTTGTTGGGCGCATTTAAGATCAGCAAACGCGTGGTTGGCCTGATGGCACTGAGCAATGCATCCATGTCCAACTGCCAACGCCCACCAACCGCCTGCAATGACAAGGTCCGCAACGGTGCGCCCATGATGCGGGGCTGCGCCACCAAATTGGGCCACACTGGCGTGATGGCCAACACATCGTCGCCCGCATCCACCAAGGCTTGAACGGCCAGCATCAAGGCATTGACGCCACCTGCGGTGACCGCAACCCGGTCCATGGACACACCCAACCCATGTGGTCCCGGGTGCTTGCCTGACATGTGGTCTGCAATGCCTTGGCGCAGCGCCGGCAGGCCCAAGTTATGGGCATAAAAAGTCTCACCTTGCTGCAATGAATCAATGGCAGCTTGGCGCACGAAGTCAGGCGTGACCTCATCGCCTTCGCCAAACCAAAAAGCCAGCACATCATCTCGGCCCAAACCCGCATTGGCCACCTCGCGAATTTTGGACGCTTCTAAATTTAAAATTGAATTGCGCATGTTTAACTCCGGTTTGAGCGTTGAACGTCTCTCGCAGAAGGGGCTTGTGGCCTGTCCATGCGACAAAGGCTGGGCAACTCAGCTTGACGAGCGGACAAGGTTTTAACCAGCTTGAAGCCGTAGCCAGAACCTTCTGTGTCGTGCTTGACGCCACGCTGTCCCACTTTGGCCATCAACCCCACCACCAAACTTTGTTGCAATTGATGATCGCTTTCACGCATGTGCGCTGCGTGACCAAACATGTTCAATTGGCCGCGCTCCAATTGGTTGGCCACGGCCCACGCCTGTGTGCTGCCCGCAGTTTGAATGGCTTGCACCCACATTTCCAACATGATTTGCATGCGCATGTGCACATAGTCATCTTGTGGATTTGGAAAGCGCTGCTTGAAGTCGGCATAAAAAGCCGCCGCCTCGGGCCCGGACACATTGGGCATCCATTCGGCCACCGCATAAACCTTGCCCACACCGGCGTCCCCCATGGCTTGCGGCGCGCCCAATGCATTTCCATAAAAGGTATAGAAGTAACCGCTGTAGCCAGCGTCTTTGGCGGCCTTGACCAACAAGCTGAGGTCTTGCCCCCAGTTGCCAGTGACCACCGCCTGAGCGCCGCTGGCTTTGATTTTTTGAACATAAGGTGAGAAGTCTTTGACCCGGCCCATGGGGTGCAATGCTTCCCCCACCACCTTGGGCGCGCGGGGCATGCCAGCCAACTGCCGCTTGGCCTGTGCCAACACAGCATGGCCAAAACTGTAGTCCTGTGCAATCAAAAAAACCCGCTGGATGGACGCATCACCTTGCAAAACCTGCATCAAAGCGTTCATGCGCATGTCCGCATGGGCATCAAAACGGAAATGCCAAAAATTGCATCGCTCCTGGGTCAATGCGGGGTCGACAGCAGAGTAGTTCAAAAACAAAACCTGTCGCTGCGGCTCGCGTTCGGTGTGCTTTTGGATCGCATCGATCAGGGCCGCTGCCACGGCCGAACTGTTGCCTTGCAAAATCACTCCGGCACCATCGTCAATGGCCAATCGCAAAGCAGCCAAAGCCTCTTCCACCTGGCCTTTGCTGTCATATCGCAGCAAAATCAACGGATGGCTGGCCCCTGGCAACTTCACACCACCGCGCTGGTTGACCCGCTCTAGCGCCCATGTGAGGTTGCGCCAAACTGCATCGCCTGTATTGGCAAAAGGCCCACTGAAGGATTCGATCATGGCCAACTTGAGGTTTGCCTCTGGCAAATGCTGGGCATGGACTGCCAGCGGAGCGAGGTGAACAAGGACCGCAAAAAAGGCCGCAAATAGCGACCAGTCGGCCCATTTCAAGACCCGCAGCGAAAAAAGATACATGTCCCTTTGCCCTTGAATGTCGACGCCATGGTCTCAACTGATGATGACCGCGGAAAGTGCCGCGCAGTGTACCCCCCTCAAGGAGAAAACCATGTTCTTTACCCCGATCGCCCCAGTCACTTATCGCCACAATGCCCGCATGGGCTTGGAGCGTTTTTTAAAGGAAGTGGCCCGCCCGCTTCAGTCACCCTCCACCGAGTTCGAACAAGATGAGCAGCAATACAAACTGAGAATGGATGTGCCAGGCGTATCCCGCGAAAACCTGGCCGTTCAGATCGAAGAGCAGATGGTGCAGATCAACACCACCAGCGAGGCGAGCCGGGTTTACAAGGCCCAGTTCGAACTGCCCATGCCAATTGACACCGCAGCCAGCAGCGCCAAACTCGAAAACGGTGTGCTGAGTTTGGTGCTGATCAAAAAATTACCGCAAAGCAAGGCCCAGGCCTTGGTGGTTCAGTGAGTTTTTGACAACTGCTGCAAGGGCCAGCGGGGCTGCACATCGAAAGCATCATCGCGTGCCAAGCGCATACCAGGCAAGGCCTGGATGCGCATGGCCCCAGCCATGGCAATCATGGCACCGTTATCGGTGCACAAATGCAACTCTGGGTAGCACACACGCACCCCCAGGGCCAGGCACTGCGCATCTAGCTGCTCTCGCAACGACCGATTGGCCCCCACGCCGCCAGCCACCACCAAAGTCTTCAGCCCCGTTTGCGCCAATGCGCGCAATGACTTTTTGATCAGCACCTCCACGATCGCGGCTTGGGTGCTGGCGGCCACATCGGCAGCACGCTCACTCAATGCCGCCCCGAGGCGTTGGGTTTGCGTCAAAACCGCAGTTTTAAGCCCGGCAAAAGAAAAGTCTAAATTTCCACTGTTGAGCAGCGGCCTGGGCAAGGCAAAAGCTTTTGGGTCCCCCGATTGCGCCAAACGGGCCAAGGCTGGTCCACCCGGGTAAGGCAAGCCCAGCAACTTGGCCGACTTGTCAAAAGCCTCGCCTGCAGCGTCGTCAATGGTTTCACCAAGCAAACGATAGTCCCCCACGGCGTTGACCTGCATCAGTTGCGTGTGCCCACCAGACACCAACAAAGCAATGAATGGGAAAGTGGGCGGGTCTTGACTTAAAAAGGGCGAGAGCAAATGCCCCTCCAAATGGTGCACACCGAGCAAAGGCTTGTGCCAAGCTGCCGCCAGCCCAGCCGCCACACCGGCGCCCACCAACAAAGCACCGGCCAAACCCGGACCGCGGGTGTATGCCACCACATCAATGTCTTGATGCTTGACGCCTGCTTGTGACAAAACCGCCTCGGTCAAGGGGATGACGCGTCGGATATGGTCTCGGCTGGCCAGTTCTGGCACCACGCCGCCATAAGCTTGGTGCATTTCAATTTGTGAATGCAAGGCATGGGCCATCAAAACGGGCAACGCAAGGTCTGATCCACCACCATCGATGGTGGTTTGAACCAGTGCCACACCGGTCTCATCACAGG
The DNA here is from genome assembly GCA_947477505.1 of Comamonadaceae bacterium. Lineage (GTDB taxonomy): Bacteria > Pseudomonadota > Gammaproteobacteria > Burkholderiales > Burkholderiaceae_C > Limnohabitans. Next base: position 8,024 of record CANJUS010000028.1, read on the forward strand.
AGGACTCAATACCCAAAACGATCATGGGCTCAGTGTAGCCCCGGTGTGCGAGACAATCTCGACATGGGCATCAGTGCATACCTCAAAGAAATTGGCCGTGGCAAAGATGGCGCGCGCCCTTTGACCCGTGAGCAAGCCGCCGACTTGATGGGGCAGTTGCTCGATGGCCGTTTGAGCGACTTGGAAGTTGGTGCGTTCTGTTTGGCCATGCGCATCAAAGGTGAAACACCGATGGAAATGGCTGGCTTTTTGGACGCGGCATCGAACCAATTGGACCGACTTGACAGCCCCGCACAAAAGCCGACCTTGGTCATTCCCAGCTACAACGGATCGCGCAAACTGCCCGTCCTCACACCTTTGTTGGCCATGCTCATGGCTCGCAAAGGGTTTGCCGTTTTGGTGCACGGCAGCACCACCGAAACCACCCGCGTGACCAGTGAGCAGGTGTTTGATGCCATGGGCTTGCCAAAAGCGCAATACCCCACCCGCTTGTCACCAGGCGAGGTGTGTTTTGTCCGTACCGACATCTTTTCACCTGCATTGCAAATGCTGCTGGATGTGCGGCGCGTGGTGGGTTTGCGCAACCCAGCGCACAGCATGGTCAAAATGCTCAATCCGGTGCGGGGGCCGGCGCTGCTGGTGTGCAGTCACACGCACCCAGAATATGCCA
>CANJUS010000029.1:0-8670 GCA_947477505.1 Comamonadaceae bacterium
CGGGATAAGCGTCAAACTTTTCTGCCAAGCCCACGCGTGCCAACAATCGCTCGGTCATGGCCCGTCTTTGGGGTTCGGGCGACTTTTTGACCAAACCGGGCGCTAGCATGATGTTTTGACCCACGCTCAAGTGCGGAAACAAATTGAAGGACTGAAAAATCATGCCCACTTGTTGGCGCAAAGCACGCATGGCCTGAGGGTTGTCGTACACCAAGGCTTGACCGTTCACCTGCAAGCTGCCATGTTGGAAGGTTTCCAGGCCATTGATACAGCGCAACAAGGTGCTTTTGCCCGAACCACTTTTGCCAATGATGGCAATGACTTCACCCGCGCTCACGGTCAAGTCAATGCCCTTGAGCACTTCATTGGGCCCAAAGGATTTGCGCAGCCCCTCAATGTGCAGGGCGAGTTGGGCTTCAGTGGCTGTGGGCATGAAATCGGCTTTCCAGTGAACGGGCGTACCGGCTGATGGGGTAACAAAGGGCAAAGTAAAGCAAGCCCACCATGCTGTACACCACAAAGGGTTTGAAGGTGGCATTGGTGATCATGGTGCCCGCTTTGGTGAGTTCAACAAACCCGATCACCGAAGCCAAGGCCGTGCCCTTGACCACTTGCACCAAAAAACCGACGGTGGGCGCAATGGCCACGCGCGCGGCCTGGGGCAAGATGATGTGGCGCAGTTGTTCGCCAAAATTCAAGGCCAGGCTTTTGGCGGCCTCCCATTGCCCCATTGGCACGGACTTGACGCAACCGTGCCAAATTTCAGTCAAAAAGGCGCTGCTGTACAACGTCAATGCCACCGCCGCCGATGTCCAAGCCGAGGTGTCCCAACCCAACAAGGCCAAGCCAAAATAGGCCAAAAACAATTGCATCAAAAGGGGTGTGCCTTGAAACAATTGCACATAGGCGGCCACCGCTTTTTGCAACCACACCGATGGTGTGGTGCGCGCCACCAGCAAGGCCAAACCCACCAAACCACCGCCGACAAATGCCAGCAAAGACAAGGCCACGGTCCAGCGTGCCGCCAGCAACAAGTTGCGCAAAATATCCCACACCGAGAACTCAACCACGCCGTCCCCCAAACAGCCAGCGCTGGCCCAACCAGTTGAGCGTGGCACGGGTGGCCATGGACAGCATCAGGTACAAAGCAGCCGCCACGATGAATGCTTCAAACGCCCTGAAGTTGCGGCTTTGGATCAAATTGGCCGCATAGCTCAACTCCTCGGTGGAAATTTGCCCGCACACGGCAGAGCCCAGCATGACGATGATGATTTGGCTCACCAACGCGGGCCACACCCGCTGCAAGGCCGGTGGCAGCACCACATGGGCAAAGGTTTGCATCCGAGACAGCGCCAAACTCAGGGCGGCCTCAACTTGCCCGCGCGGCGTGGACTCGATGCCTGCGCGCACGATTTCGGCCGAATAAGCACCCAGGTTGATCACCATGGCAATGACCGACGCCCACTCGGCCGATAGCCGCACTCCCGCAACGGGAAGCCCAAAAAAAATGAAAAACAACTGAACAATGAATGGCGTGTTGCGGATCAACTCCACATACGACCCCACGACTGGTTTGAGCCAAGCGGGACCTTGGGTTTTGACCCACGCGCAAGAAATGCCCAACAACACACCCAGGGTGGCAGAAACCGCCGTCAAGCCCAGCGTCCAGGCCACACCTTTGGCCAGCAAAGGCCATTCGACCCAGATGGCCGCAAAGTCAAACTGAATGGCCATGCTGGGATGCCGGTTCAGTCAGGCAATTGGCCAGCAGGGCGACCCAGCCACTTTTGCGCCATCTTGTCGATGTCACCGGCTTTTTTGGCGTCCGCAATGATGGCGTTGACCCGGGTGCGCAAGGCGTCCTCACCCTTGGCCACGCCAATGAAGTTGGGGCTGTCTTTGAGCAGCAGTTTGTACTCGGCGTTGATCTGTGGGTTCTTTTGAATCACCGTGCTGGCCACCGATGCGCCCGTGGCCAGCAGTTGGGTTTGACCCGACACAAACGCCGACACCGTCGCATTGTTGTCTTCGAACCGCTTGATCTCGGTGCCTGCAGGCGCGACCTTGCCAACCTCTTGGTCTTCCATGGCACCGCGTGTCACGGCCACGGTTTTGCCTTTGAGATCATCAAAGCTTTTTAAGCTCAGGCTTTTGGGGCCATAGATGGCCTGAAAGAACGGTGAGTAGGCGGAAGTGAAATCAATGACTTTTTCGCGCTCGGCGTTTTTGCCCAGAGTGGAGATGACCAAATCTGCTTTTTTGGTTTGCAAATAAGGGATGCGGTTGGCGCTGATGACCACCACCAACTCGACCTTGACGCCCATCTTGGCGCCAATGTAGTTGGCCATGTCGACATCCAAACCTTGGGGCTGCAAATCCGTGCCCACAAATCCATAAGGCGGGAAGTCGGTGGGGATGGCAATTTTGATCAGCTTGGTCTTTTGGATGTTGTCCAGTGCCTGCTGTGCATGGCTGGTCACCGCAAAGGGCAGACAAAAAGCAGTCAACGCAGCCGAAATCAAAATGCGTTTATTAAATTTCATGGCTTAGCTCCTGGTTGGGTTGAAGTTCTTTTCATCGCGAATTACGTGCCAAGCTGGCCACACTTGTATACAACTTTACCGCATCATAAATGTGCAAACTCTTGGGCAACACAGGGTGAATCCCGCATCTGGTGCGAGTGCGCACCAAACTTGTGCAACCCTGCCCCGACATGCGGCCATGGCCCATGCGACACTGACAGCCTCAACGCAAAAGGGGATCTTCAATGGGCATGTTTCACAACCGGGTGGCTTGGATCCATGGGGCAGCGGGAGCAGTGGGCTTGGCCTGTGCGCAAAGCCTGGCACAGGCCGGGGCCCGCGTGGTTTTGTCCGGGCGCGACGCGGCCAAATTGCAAGCGGCGTGGCAGCAAGTCAGCGGAGAAGCGCACATGGTTTGCGTGGACATCAGCGACCGCGATGGCGTGTTTGCCGCGGCCGATGCCATCGAGCGTGAGCACGGTCACATCGACATATTGGTCAACTCAGCGGGCGTGAACCCGCGCCAACGGCATTGGAAGGACCTGTCGTTCGATGACTGGCAAAACTCGGTGGATGTGAACCTCACGGGCTTGTTCAACACCTGCCAGGCCAGTTTGCGTGGCATGCGCGTTCGCCGCGACGGGGTGATCATCAACATCGCCTCTTGGGCTGGCCACTATGCAGCGTATTTTGCGGGTCCAGCGTATTCGTCCACCAAGCGGGCCGTGCTGGCACTCACCGAAACCATCAACATGGAAGAGTGCATCCATGGCATCCGCGCGACAGCCATCTCGCCCGCTGGCATCGACACGCCGCTGCTGGACAAGCGCCCCGTGCCACCCACACCGGCCATGCGCGCCACCTTGCTCAAGCCCGCCGATGTGGCCCACATGGTCACCCATGTGGCGGGCCTGCCCGCGCATGTGTGCATCAACGACATCTTGATGAGCCCGCGCATGAACCTGCCCTACCTGGGCGAGTTGGAAACCGCCAAGCGGCCTGTGGTTTAGATGTGCGACCCTTGTCAGGCCTGCTTTTTGGGCGGCAAGGTATTCATGCCATGTGTTGGCGACCAGCCCGCCACCAAAGACCTCACGCTCGCAGCTGTACACCCACCGTGCCCAGCACACCGAAGTCGCAGCGGACTGATTGACCCGGTGCGATGGGCACGGGCGTGACGCAGGTGCCGGTGATGACCCAGTCGCCGGCGCGCAGGTGGTCGCCGTGCTCACACAGCTCTTGGGCCAACCAAGCCAGCGCCCAACGCGGGTCGCCCAGCACATTGGACCCACGACCGTGGGCCACCGTTTGCCCATCAATAGACACGCTGACCGCATGCCCGGCGAAGTCCCAACTGGGCACATCGACCTGGGCTTGGGGGCCCATCACCACATCGCAAGCGCAGGCGAAGTCGGCGATCAAGCTGGCCTCGCCCATGTGCGCAAAGTCGGCAAAGCGCGAGTCGGGCAGTTCGATGGCCAAGTGCACCGCAGACACCGCGACCAGCACCTCGTCCAAAGCCAGTTTGTGGCCTGACGCGGCCTTGACATCGCGCCCCATGCGAAATGCAAACTCTGCCTCGGCCACCCGCATGCGGTTGCGCTGCACATCCACTTGTGCGCCGTCGGCATGACAACGCTCGCGCATGAGCCGCCCCGCCAATGGCGCGCTCACGCCAATGTGGTTTTGCCCTGCGGTGCTGGTGGCCGCAATCTTCCAGCCCAAATGGGTGCCATTGGCAGCCGCAAACAAGGCGCTTTGCACCGGGTAGGCCCATGCGCGGTCGAGAGGTTGAACCGCGCTGGGCCACGCTTCGATGACAGAGCGGGACTGCCACGGTCCCAGCAAACAATCGGCAGCGGTTTGGGGGTCAGAGGTAGAAGTCGCGCAGTTCATGGTGTTTCTTTATGCGATTGTTGGTGGTGTGCTTCGCAGTGTCAGAGTGCACACAGCGGCAGCACGAGCATGGACAGGGAAATACCGATCGTTCTGCGTTGAATTATTGGCGATACTTCGGCTTGTTCTAACGACAGGCATCAAGATGTTCATTTTGCAAAACTTTAAGCGCAGTGTGGGGCTTTCACTGTTGGCCGCCTTGGCCTTTTCAGCCCCCATCACCAGCACCGCACAAGACTACCCCAACAAGCCCATCCGCTTTGTGGTGGGGTTCCCACCGGGGGGAAGCTCGGACATCATCACCCGACTCATTGCGCAAAAGTTGTCCGAACGCCTGAGCCAAACAGTGGTGGTCGAGCAAAAAGTGGGGGCCACCGGTTTGATCGCCAATGACTTTGTCGCCAAGTCTGCGCCGGACGGCTACAACATGGTGTTGCTCACCGGCGGCCACCCGGTGTCGGCGGCGGTGATGAACAAGTTGCCCTACGACCCGGTCAAAGACTTCGGCCTGGTCTCCACCATCATCGCTTACCCGATGGTGATCAGCGTGGCGCAAGACTCGCCCATCAAATCCCTGCCCGATTTGCTGGCCCGCGCCAAGGCACAGCCGGGCAAGATGAGTTTTTCTTCGGCGGGCGTGGGCAGCTTGCAGCACCTGACCGGCGAATGGGTGGCCAGCGAAGCCGGTGTTTCGATGTTGCATGTGCCCTTCAAAGGCGCCGGCCCAGCCATGATTGAACTGTTGGGTGGGCGGGTCGATGTGATGGTCGAGACCAGCACCTTTGCATTTGGCCAAATCCGTGGCGGCAAGGTGCGCGGACTGGCTTCGACCGCGTCAACTCGCTCTCCCCTGATGTCGGACCTGCCCACGGTGGCAGAAACGCTGCCAGGACTGGACTTCAGCTCTTGGCTGGGCCTGGCCGTGGCACCAGGCACACCCGCTGCGGTGGTGGACAAAATCAACCGCGAACTGCGCGTGATTTTGGACATGGACGATGTGAAAAAGCGCTTTGCCGAGTTGGGTGGCACCCCCATTCCCTCTACGCCAGCCCAAATGCGTGACCGCATCGAGCGCGAAATGGCGGTGTGGAAGCGCGTGGTGGACTTGAAAAAAATCGAACGCCAATAAACGCTTGAAACCAACGCAACACAAGACCATGGCCAAATCCAAAATACCCAACGCGCAACTGACCCACTTTGGCCTGTATTGCCAAGACTTGGAGGGCATGGTTGAGTTTTACCAAGCCACCCTGGGTTTGGTGCAAACCGATGGCGGCGAGTATTTCGCTGGCGGTCACATTGTGTTTTTGAGCCGCAACGCCCAAGAGCATCACCAACTGGTGCTGGCCTCTGGGCGACCCGAAGATTCGGGGTTTTCGCCCATCAACCAAATATCGTTCAAGGTGGACACGCTGGAAGACCTGCGCACCTTTTATGCCCAACTGAGCAAAGCCAAAGTGCAAATCCAGCGCACCATCAGCCACGGCAACGCTTGGAGCATTTATTTCTTTGACCCCGAAGGCAACCGCGTGGAGTTGTACACGCCTTCGCCCTGGTATGTGACCCAGCCCTTTGCCGTACCCATTGACCTGGGCGAACCTGCCGCCAAACTGATGGCCGACACCGAGGCCTTGGTGCGCGACAACCCCAGCAAACTGCCCATGCAAGCTTGGTCAGATCAATTGCAAAAGCGCTTGGAAACTTAAACGCGCCACTTCAGTCCACTGTCGCGCCTGACTGCTTGACCACCGCCGACCAGCGGTCGATCTCTTGCTTGAAAAACGCCGAGGCCTCAGCGGGTGTGTTGGCCACGATGTCAAATCCTTGGGCATTGAAACGCTGCGTCAAATCAGCCGAGCGCAAGCCCTTGGCCATGTCGGCGTGCAGTTTGGCAATGATGTCTTTGGGCGTGCCCTTGGGGGCTGCAAAGGCTTGCCAGGAAGTGACATCGAAATCGGCCAAACCGCTTTCAATCATGGTGGGCACTTGGGGCAATTGGGGCATGCGGTTTTTAGAGGTGACGGCCAAGGCCTTCATCTTGCCCGCGCGGATGTAAGGCACCACCGTGCCAAAGTTTTGGAACGACGCCTCGATGTTGCCCGCCATGATGTCGGTTTGCGCTGCCGCTCCACCGCGGTAAGGGATGTGCACCCCAAACGACTGGGTTTGAATTTTGAACATCTCGGCAGACAAATGGTCGCTGGACCCCGAGCCCGACGAACCATATGACACCTTGCCCGGGTTTTTGCGGGCGTATTCAATGAACTCTTTGAGGTTATTGGCCGGAAACTGTGGCGGGGTGATCAACACATTGGGGGTGCTGACCGCCACGGTGATGGCGTCCAAGTCGCGCATCACGTCGTAGCGCGGATTTTTGTACAGGCCCATGTTGATGGCAAAAGTGCCGATCGAGCCCACCATGATGGTGTAACCATCGGGGGGCGACTTGACCAGCGCCTCAGCGGCCACGCTGCCATTGGCACCCGGGCGGTTTTCGACCAAGGTCACGTAACCGGCCTCATTGAGCTTTTGCGCCACGGCACGCGCCACGATGTCGCTGGTGCCGCCCGCCACAAAAGGCACCAAAATGCGCACCGGTTTGTTGGGATAGGGCTGGGCCCAGGCTGTGAACACCCCAAAAAGAAGCGTCCAGGGGATGAAACGGCGCAGGGCATCAATCATGTTGGTCCTTAGAGGTTTGTTCAGCGTTTTGGCGGGCGGCTTCGCGTTTGGCTTTTTCTTTTTTTAAGTCGTGAAATTGGTGAATGGCAAACACAAACACCAGGGCAAACACGCCCAATTCAATCCAAATGCCCAAGATCTATCCCCCACATTGGTGCTTCATCCTCACACATGCACCGCCAAGAGGCAAGGGTTAAACCCCGGGTTCAAGGGCAAACCCCAAGTGCTTCAAAAGCATTTATTTTCTTGCCCAGGGGCATTTTCTAGGCTAGCATTCGCAGTCATTTTTGTAGGAGTCTTCATGAGCTTTTATTTGCGCACCGCGGCCACCCTGGCCTTCGCCTTGGCCGCCAGCTTGGGCCACGCCGACACACTGGAAAAAGTCAAATCCAGCGGCAGCTTCACCATTGGCCACCGGGATGCATCCATCCCCTTCTCCTACTACGACGACAAGCAAAAGCCCATCGGTTACTCAGTGGACCTGTGTTTGCGCATAGTTGACGCGGTCCAAAAAAACCTCGGCCTGGCCAAGATAGACGTCAAGTACCAGTTGGTCACTTCAGCCAACCGCATCCCGTTGCTTGCCAACGGCACAGTGGACATTGAGTGCGGCTCCACCACCAACAACGCCGACCGCCAAAAACAAGTGTCATACGCGCCCACCACCTTTGTGACGGCCAACCGCATTGTTTACAAAAAGAATTCCGGCATCAAAAAGCTGGCCGACCTCAAGGGCAAGACCTTGGTTTCCACCGCTGGCACGACCAACATCAAACAAGTCACCGAGTTGAACGCTGCACAAAACCTGGGCATCAACATCGTGTCGGCCAACGGCCACGCTGAGGCCTTTTTGATGGTCGAAACTGGCCGCGCCGCCGCCTTTGCCATGGACGACATTTTGTTGGCTGGTTTGGTGGCGAACGCCAAAACACCCGGCGACTATGAGATCTCCAGCGAGGCCTTGTCGGTTGAGCCCTACGGCATCATGATCCGCAAAGATGACCCCAAGTTCAAGCAAGTGGTTGACAGCGCCATTGGTGCCTTGCTGACCTCTGGCGCGATCAACGGCATCTACAACACCTGGTTTGAAAAACCCATTGCCCCCAAAGGCATCAACTTGAACATCCCCATCAGCCCCAGCCTGAAAAAAGTGATGGCCAAGCCCACCGATTCACCCGACCCCAAAGCCTACGAGTGATGGTTTGAACTCGGCCCAAAAAGGGAGCGCAAGTTCCCTTTTTTTGTGGGCCCACCACCCTGCCCTTGCCGCTTAACCCACACCACACAGCGAGATGAAATACAACTGGGATTGGCACATTTTTGCCGAGCTGGAGCCAGGTGCTTCGGGCACCTACTTGGCTTACCTGATCGGTGGGCTGGGCTGGACCGTGGTGACCGCCATCTTGGCCTGGACGCTGGCACTGTTGCTCGGTGTGTTGGTGGGCACCTTGCGCACCCTGGGCAAACCCACGATTGAAAAGGCCTGCCTGGCCTACACGGAGTTGTTTCGCAACATCCCCTTGCTGGTGCAAATGTTCTTGTGGTACTTCGTGTTCCCCGAGCTGCTGCC
>CANJUS010000030.1:0-8603 GCA_947477505.1 Comamonadaceae bacterium
CACCCATTCGGAAGAAAAGCATGCGCTTGTTTTTTACCCTCACCGCCTTGCTCTTGACCAGCTTCAGCTGTTGGCCGCAAACCTATCCCAGCAAGCCCATTCGCTGGGTGGTGCCCAGCACGCCAGGGGACGGGTCGGACGTGACCGGTCGCTTGGTGGCCGACAAAATTTCTCGCGAGCTGGGACAAGCGGTGGTGATCGACAACAAACCTGGCGCGGGCGGTGTTCTGGGTTCTGACGCGGTGGCCAAATCGCCCGCAGACGGCTACACCATGATCGTGGGCAACGCGGGTTCACACGGGGTCAATGCAGGCATTTACAGCAAGCTGCCCTACGACGTGGTGAAAGACTTTGTGCCCGTGGCCTTGATTTGCACCACACCCAATGTGATGGTCGTCAGCCCCAACACCAAAGCCAAAACCGTGGCCGAGTTTGTCGCACTGGCCAAGGCCAACCCCGGCAAATTCAATTACGCGTCGGGCGGTGTAGGCAGCTCGGCCCATTTGTCGGCTGAGTTGTTCAAAAGCATGACCGGTACCGATCTGGCCCACATTCCCTACAAAGGCTCGGCACCAGCGGTCAGTGCCTTGCTGGCCGATGAGTCGCAATTGATGATTGGCAACCTGCCCCCTTGGTCGGCCCAGATCAAGGCCGGCAAGGTGCAGGCGCTGGCCGTGACCACCGCGAAGCGCCACCCCAGCTTGCCCGATGTACCCGCCTTGGCCGAGAGCTTGCCTGGTTTCGAAACCGTGGCCTGGTTTGGGGTGCTTGCCCCGGCCGCCACGCCCAAGCACGTGGTTGATCGCATCAACGCCGCGATCAACCAAGCCTTGGAACAAGCCGATGTGAAAGCACGCTTGGCCACCTTGTCCTGCGACCCCGCGCCCGGCACCCCAGAGGCATTTGCCCAACGGGTCAACGCCGATGTGGCGCGCTGGAAAAAACTCGCCAGTGAGCGCAACATCCGCGCCGATTGAGTCAGCCTTCAAGCATGGCCACCACAGGTCTGAAAACCGTATTGAAATCGCATCCACATCATCTCTACATCAAAGGAACACCACATGCGCGCCATCGTATTGTTTGAATTTGGGGGACCCGAAGTTTTACAGGTGATCGACCTGCCTGAAGACCAACCCGGTCCCGGTCAAGTGCGTGTGCGTGTCCATGCGGCCACGGTCAACCCCACCGATACCTTCTTGCGCAACGGATCTCGCGCCCAAGCGCTGCGCGATGTACCCGCGCCCCATGTGCCGGGCATGGATGTGGCCGGTGTGATTGACGCCGTTGGACCAGACACCGTGACCGATCTGGCCGTGGGCGACCAGGTGATGGCCATGGTGGTGCCCAAAGGCAGCCACGGCGCTTATCGACAAAGCATTGTGCTATCGGCGGACTCGGTGGCGCGCATCCCCCAAGGCGTATCGCTGGTGGAGGCCGCCACACTGCCCATGAATGGGTTGACCGCCCGACAAACGCTGGACCAACTGGCTTTGCAAGCGGGCCAGACTTTGGCGGTCACCGGTGCCGCTGGTTGCTACGGCGGCTATGTGATCCAACTGGCCAAACAGGCGGGCTTGCGCGTCATTGCCGATGCCGCCCCGAGCGATGAGGCTTTGGTGCGCTCGCTTGGTGCCGATGTGGTGGTCCCCCGGGGCAACGACATTGCGGCGCAAATTCGCAAAGTTGTACCCCATGGCGTGGACGGGCTGGCCGATGGTTCCTACCAAAGCGAGTTGACCTTGGGCGCGGTGCGCGATGGCGGTGGTTTTGTGTCCGTGCGCGGATGGGGCGTGGCCGAACGCGGCGTGGTTTGCCACCAAACATGGGTGCGCCTATACGATCACCGTGCCGATGTGCTGAACCAATTGCGCGCACTGGTTGAGTCCGGTGCGATCACCTTGCGCGTGGCGGCCACCTACCAACCCGAACAAGCCAGCGACGCGCACCGACGGCTTGAGGCCAAAGGAACACGTGGCCGCTTGGTGATTGTGTTTTGATCGCAGGCCGGCCCAGCCGGTGTGGTCAATCCAACTGGGGCTGTGCCCGCCATTGCTTCAGTGCCCATTGGCGTTGGCGCTCGCGGGCATTGTGTTTTCTCTCGTCACTGGTGAGCGCGTGGCAACTCGGGCAACTGACGCCAAACTCATAAAGTTCGGAGTTTTGTGCCTGCTCGGTGATGGGCTCGCGGCAACTGCGGCACAAGGTCAGGCCCCCCGGCTGCAAACCGTGGCCGACCGAAACACGCTCATCAAAGACAAAACACTCGCCTTGCCACAGGCTTTGCTCGACGGGCGTTTGCGCCAGATACCCGAGGATGCCGCCTTGCAAATGGAACACCTGCTCGTACCCCATTTGGCGCAGCAAAGCGGTGGATTTTTCGCACCGAATGCCGCCGGTACAAAACATCGCCACCTTGGGTTTGCCCCCACCCGGGAGCTGTAAATCGCTGGTGTTTTTCAACCACTGCGGCAGTTGTGAAAAGTTTTGAATGTGCGGGTTGATGGCTTTGGCGAAGCTGCCCAATTGCACTTCATAGTCGTTGCGCGTGTCGATGAGCACCACATCGGGGTCTGAAATCAAGGCATTCCATGCCTCGGGGCGGACATAGGTGCCCGCCATGTGGGCGGCTTGGACGCTGGGCACCCCCATGGTCACAATTTCTTTCTTCAGGCGCACCTTCATGCGATAAAACGGCGGTGTGTTGGCCCAAGACGCTTTGTGCGCCATGTCGGCCAATCGTGGGTCTTGGCGCAGACTGGCCAAGACCGCTTGCACATCCATGGCAGCACCGGCCAGCGTGCCGTTGATGCCCTCTGCGGCCAGCAACACCAGGCCCTTGACATGATGCGTTTGGCACAGGCTTTGCAAAGGCGCTTGCAGATCAGCAAAGTCTGGCAAGTCTACAAATTTGTAGAAAGAAGCCGTGTAATGCGGCGCGCTGGTGCTTGGGGCTGCCGTGTTCATGGGGGTTGATCAGGTCCGCTGGGCAGCGGCGGCGCAACGGGCGGCGGCCAAGTCCCAACCGGCCCAACCGCAGTTTTTGAAAAACACCGTTTTGCCTGGCACATGGCCCAGCGGCAGGGCACCGTTGAGCGGGTTGCACACCACATCGCCCAAGGTGGGCAAGGACGGCACATCCACGCCCGCTTGCAACAAATCACCCGCCTCATGGTCGGCGTCTCGGGTGTCGACCACCAAGGTGGCCGAGCGCGCCAGTTCTTGACACACTTGGGCCGACCACTCGGCCATGCTGGGAGTGAAAGCGCCCACTGCCGACACAAAAGCACCTTGCCGGGGAGTGGCGGTCATCACCACCTCCAAGGCAGGCGTGGTGGACATCACCCACTGACACTGTGCCAGTGCCTGGTTGGGGTCATGCACGGCTTGGGCCGCCATGCCCATGCTTTGGGCGTGCTGCACCAATGCGGCGGCACTGGCCGCACTGCGTGAATGCACAAAAACCTCTTGCACGCCCAGGCCTGTGTGAAAGGCCTCCAAGTGCGCACGCCCCTGTTCACCCGCACCGACGATGAGCATGGGGCCACGCAAAGCTGGGGCCAAGCGTTGTGCGGCCAACAAAGACACGGCGGCTGTGCGCCGCGCTGTCACCGTGGGGCCATCGAGCACAGCCATGCGTCGCCCGGTTTGGATATCGAATACCAAGATATCGCCTTGCACGCTGGGCAAACCCCGACTGCGGTTGTCAGGCAGCACCGTGATGATTTTGGTGATGGCCAAGCGGGCATCGTGCGCGGGCATCACAAACAAGGTGTTGCCCTGCCCCACGGGCAGCACCATGCGCGCTGGCACCACCACTGATGGATCCAGCAGCAAATTTTCTATGGCTTTGGCCAATGCACCATAAGGCAATGCCGCCGCTGTGGCTTGCGCATCCATCAAGGCGGTTTGTGCTTGACTCATTGGTTGAGCACGGTTTCAATGCCCGGTGGCACCACTTGGTAGGGGTTGGCGCGCAGCAACGCTTGGTTCAGGCCCAGCAGCTGCTGGCCTGGTTGGGGCAGGCCCAACTGGCCATTTTGGGGTTGCAGATCCACACCCTCGGTCAGGCTGTCGTACATCGGGCTTTCGTCAAATTGCAATTCGAGCATGGCGCATTCGGGGGCGGTCAGCGCCACTTGCCAACTGTGCCAAGTGCACACCGGACCCGACGGATTGTGCGGGGAAAAATTCACGCCATGTTGGGTGGCCCTCTGGGCAATGCGCAGCATCTCTTGGGGTCCGCCGCAATACTTCACATCGGGCATCACCACGTCGTACAAAGCCTCATCAAACAAGGTTTGAAATGAGGCCAAGCCCACCTGTGTTTCTGCCGCTGCCAGCAAGACCCCTTGGTCGTTGGCGGCTTGGCGCAAGCGTCGCAGGTCAGGCCAATTCGCATGGGTTTCGGCCAACGGGCATTCAAACCAGTGCAAGCCCGCCGGGGCCAAGTCGTGCAAGGTTTGTGCCGCATGGGTTGGGTCAAATCGCCAATGGCAGTCGACCATCAACACAGCCTCAGGGCCCAATGCATCGCGCAAAGCCAGCATGCAGTCCACGCCATGGTGCATGCGTTGGCGGCCTTCAGCGCTGGCACAAAGGGCCGGGGTGAGACCATCGAAGGGCGCCGCTTTGAAACGCTCAAAACCCTGCGCACGGGCACGCAAAGCGGTGGCCACAAAACCACCAGGGGTGCGCTCGGTGGTGGCACGGTTGATGTTGGCATACAGCGGCACGCACTCGCGCTGCAAGGGACCCAACAGTTCATGTGTGACGCATTGGGCTTGCTGCGCCTCCAAGCCCAGCAGCGCTTGCAAAAAAGCACTGACCACGGTGTTGCCCACCAAGCCACCCGGTGAAGCAGGGGCGCAACGCACTTGCTGTTGGGCCTGGTTCAGGCTCAGGCCCAGCCAGTTGCTTTTGACATGCCGGCACATGGCATCGAGCATGGGTTCCCAACCATTGAGCGAGCCCTCACCCCAGCCCACGGCCCCGGTGCTGTCAGTGACCGACAAAAACCACCAATTGGTTTTGGGCGAGACATGCAGCACATGGCTGTCAATCTGTGCAATGGTGATCATGTCCACAGTTTAGCGGCGGGCTCGCATGCAGCCTGCGCCAGGGCCGACCCCCGTGGGGTGCTGTTTTGATCACGCTGGTGCACTTGATAAACGATCTGCCAAGTCGTTGAAATCGCTCACCGCCAAAGTAAAGCGCGACAAATCGCCTTGTTTGATCTGCACACCTGGGCCATGCTCTAGTGGTCTTGCCACATAAGCGGTTTGCAAACCACAGGCGGCGGCCGCGTCCAAGTCGTCTTCGTGGCTGGCCACCAACATCACCTGCTCCGGTGTGACACCAAACACATCGGCCACACCCAAGTATGTTTGGGGGTCGGGCTTGTAATGGCGAAACACCTCGGCCGACAAAATCAAGTCCCATGGCAGGCCCGCGTGTTTGGCCATGTTGGCCAACAACCCCAGGTTGCCATTGGACAGGGTGCACAAGGTGAAGCGCGCCTTCAACCGGTGCATGCCCGCCAATGTGTCAGGCCAGGGGGACAACCGATGCCAGGCCCGGTTGAGGTGCTGTCTTTGGGCCTCACCGAGTTCAATGCCTTTCGCTTGCAGCACTTGATCCAAGATCCGCCGATGCAAGTCATCGATCTTGGTCCACCCTAACCGCCCCGATCGCACCTCGGCCATGGCCGGTTTGTAGCCAGCCCGCCAAGCGGTGGCGAACGCTTGCCCATCCTCTCCGGGCATGATGGCCGCCACTTCTCGGCTGATCGAGCCATGCCAATCGACCACGGTGCCAAACACATCAAAGGCCAATATCGTTGGTAAGGTTTTCATGACAGGGCTCTCTTTTTGATGCCGAGACGTCCACCCCGGCGGGGACTGCAAGTGTTGATCATTGTAAAAAGCCACACTGTGGCATGATTTCCCCAAAGCAAAGCCCCGCCCGCTTGTAGAGCGCAGCCCTGGGACAACCTACAAAGAGACATGTCACTGCCCCTCTTGCCCATGCCCCTGCCTGAAGGCAAGCTGCCTTGAGCACGCCCACCGGTCGCTTGGAGACCCTGCAGGCCATTTGGCGCTTGCTGTTTTCGGGTTTTGTTTTTTCCACCGTGCGATGGTTGGAAATGCTGGCCATGGGCTTGTTCGCATACCGCGTCACCGAGTCGGCCTTCATCGTGGCATTGCTGAGCATGTTGCGGTTGCTGCCCATGGGTTTGTTTGGTGCCTTGCTGGGTGCGTTGGCCGAGCGCCATGACACGCGCGCGTCGCTGGTGATCATGGTCGGCGCCTCCTTGTTGACCAGTGCAAGCTTGGCGCTGTTGGCCAGCCTGGGGTTGCTGAGCATCTGGCACTTGGGCGTGGGCAGTTTTATCAATGGCATTTGCTGGGCGGCAGACAACCCCGTGCGGCGCATGATGATTGGTGAGTCCGTGGGGCCACAGCGCATTGGCCCGGCCTTGTCGGTGGATGTGGGCTTTAACAATGTCAGCCGTGTGATTGGCCCCATGCTGGCCGGTTTGCTGTTGGCCCGATTCGACATCGCTGGTGTGTTTTGGCTCGGCTTGGTGTTGCACGGCTGCAGTTTGTGGGTGGTGTGGCGCATCGCACCAGGAAAGGCCAAACCCACATTCCCCCCCTTGTCCCTGCTGGGCCCGATGCGCGAGGGCTTTGCCATGGCACGCAAAGACGATCGCTTGGTTGGTATTTTGGCCATCACATCCATCTTCAATGTCTTTGGCTGGCCTTTCACCAGCATGATTCCCGTGCTGGCCAGCGATGCCTTGCATTTGGCCACCCAAGACATCGGCTTGCTGGCCAGTTGCGAAGGTGTGGGTGGCTTGTTGGGCGCATTTTTGTTCGCCAGCTTTGCCAAGCCAGCATGGTATGGACGCATCTATGTGGGTGCCGTGGCCGTGTATTTCACCACCGCCGTGGGCTTTGCCCACGCCCACAGCGTGTTCCTGGCCGCTTTGCTGCTGCTGCTCAATGGCTTGGGTGGCGTGGGTTTTGCTGTCATGCAAACCACCTTGATATACCGCAACGCTCCAGTGGCACAGCGCACCCGGTTGCTGGGCATGTTGACCGCCTGCATTGGGGTGGGCCCCATCGGATTTTTCTACATCGGTGTGCTGGCCGACGGCTTGAGCCCGCCCGTGGCCACGCTGGCCATGGCCTTGCAAGGGATGGCGGCTTTGGCGCTGACGCGTCGCTATTGGTTGAAGCTGCTTTAATCCAGAGCTTGGCGCCACGTGGCATGATCAGACATGCCCCAACGCCATCCACGAGTCAACCCCATCGCATGGGGACAGCACTTTTGTAGACAGTGCTTGATTTGCGCTCTGTGCAGCTTTGTCACCTGGGTCCAGGCCCAGTCCAGCGAATGCGGCTTCATCAAAGACCCGGATCGCCAAGCCTATTGCCGCGCCGTCAATGGTGGCAGTGAAGCGCAATGTGGTTTTATCCGCGACAGCGATTTGCAAGCGCGCTGTCGCGCTGAAAGTGGCGGCGGGGCGGCGCAATGTGGCTTCATCCGCGACAAAGACGCACAAGCGGCTTGCCGCGCCAGTGTGCAAAGCCAGCGGCCTTCGGGGGGCACATCGAGCAGCCAATGCGGGTTTATCCAAGATGCCGATCAGCAAGCGCACTGCCGGGCCACGACAGGCGGCGGAACTGGGCAGTGTGGCTTTATCCGTAATTTGGACCTGCAAGCCCTGTGCCGCGCTGAAACTGGTGGGGGTGCAGGTCAATGTGGTTTCATCAACGACCGCGACATGCAAGCTGCCTGCCGGGCCAAAGTGCGGCGTTGATGCCAACGGGCGCCCCCTTTGCCCAAGCGATCAAGCATGGGCTTGTGTATCAGCGCCCTTCAGGTGTGGCCAAGCCCGATGGGGGCCGGTGCGCGAAAGGTTATTTTGCTGAACAAGCGATCGTAAATAGGGTCGCGCGGTTTGGTCGGTGAGAGCGGGTCCGCATTGAGCGCGAATGCAGCATCAATGGTGGCCCAGTCTTGCGCCGTGAGAACCCGCAAAGCCTGCGGAATGATGAGCGACTCTTCCAAGTGCATGTGCGCTTTGTAAAAGTCAAAATATTGCTTGGCAGCGGCTTCAAATGCGGCTCGGCGTGAGTCACCCAATATCTCCCAGGCCAGCAGCAAGTGCTGCAGTTCCCTGACGGCTGTTTCACCTTGCCGGTGTTCTTTTTTAAGGCGCTGTATCGCTTCAGCACATGCGTCAGAACGCTTGGCCACCAGCGGGAAAAAAAATTTCGTTTCTTTGGGATGGTGCTGCTTTTCTGGGACTTCGTCTATATAAAACAGCATGGAGCGCAGCACATCAAAAAACAACTCTGGCTCGTTGAGGGGTCCGCGTTTGATCATCATCAACAGCGACTGCAGCATCGCAGTCAGTGTGGCATGCTCTTCATTGATGATTTGTATGCTGATGTGTTGCACCATGGTCTCCTCAATTTGTGTCAATCATTGCCCGTGGGTGGCAATGAACCACCTTGCGCCGAATCACCCGCGACCTTAGACCGCGACTGCATGTGTTCGATTTTTATGCGCTGGGAAAGTGCTGTATTGACTTA
>CANJUS010000031.1:0-8465 GCA_947477505.1 Comamonadaceae bacterium
AGAACATGATCGCTCAAGGTTATGCCGATGCCAGAACCATCACGCGCCGCATTCAGGCGATGGAGGCTTGGTTGGCCAATCCACAACTGTTACAGGCCGACAAAGACGCTGAGTACACCGAGGTGATAGAGATTGATTTGAGCGAAATCAAAGAACCCATCGTGTGTTGCCCCAACGACCCCGATGACGCCAAAACGCTCAGCGATGTGGCGGGCACCAAAATCGACGAGGTGTTCATTGGTTCATGCATGACCAATATCGGGCACTTCCGCGCAGCATCCAAATTGCTGGAAGGCAAGCGCGACATCCCGGTCAAATTGTGGATGGCCCCGCCCACCAAGATGGATGCCCAGCAATTGTCTGAGGAAGGCCATTACGGCGTGTTTGGCAATGCGGGCGCGCGCATGGAAATGCCCGGTTGCTCGCTGTGCATGGGCAACCAAGCGCAGGTGAAAGAAGGGGCCACGGTCATGTCCACCAGCACCCGCAACTTCCCCAACCGATTGGGCAAAAATACATTTGTGTATTTGGGCTCGGCCGAGTTGTCTGCGATTTGTTCCAAGATCGGCCGCATCCCCACCCAAGCCGAGTATTTGGCTGACATGGGCGTGATCAACACCGATGGCAGCAAAATTTACAAGTATTTGAATTTTGACCAAATCGACAGCTTCAAGGAAGTGGCCGATACCGTCAAAGCTTGATCCACTGGCGCGAACCCAGCGCCGAAACGATCAAACCTGCCAGCGTTGGGCTAACGTTGGCAGGTTTTTTATTCAGGGTCAATTTTGGCGTCGCGCACCACTTTGCCCCAGCGCGGTGATTCAGCGCGGATCAGGGCGGCAAACAACTCGGGTGTGCCGCCGCCGACTTCGTTGCCTTGGCTGAGAATTTTTTCGCGCACCTCGGCGTTTTGCAAGGCCTGGTTGCATGCGTTGTTGAGGGTTTTGATCACTTCGACGCTCATGCCTTTGGGGCCAACCAAGCCTTGCCAGTTTTGCACTTCAACGGCGGGAAAGCCCAGTTCCGCCATGGTGGGAATTTGGGGCAACAGCGGCGAGCGCACCCGGCTGGTGATGGCCAAAGCGCGCAGTCGCCCGCTCTTGATCGAAGGCATGGCCGAATACATTTGCTCAAACATCATGTCCACTTGCCCTCCCATCAAATCGCTGGCACCGGCCGCACCACTTTTATAGGGGGCGTGAATCATGTCAATGCCTGCGGTGTGTTCAAACAAGGCCCCGCTCAGGTGGTGAGAGCCCCCAATGCCGCCCGATGCGTAGCTGTATTTGCCCGGTGCGGCTTTGGCCGCGGTGACCACTTCGGCCACTGTTTTGAAGGGGGACTCATTGCGCACCATCAAGATGAGGGGGCCTTTTTCAATCAAGGCGATGGGCACAATGTCGTTGAGCGGGTCGAAGTTTAATTTTTTAAACAAAGCATGGTTCACAGCCAAGGGCGCGAAATTGCCCATGCCCACGGTGTACCCATCGGGCCGACCACGCGCGATGATCTCGGTGCCAATATTGCCCCCGGCCCCGGCCTTGTTGTCGATGATGATGGGCTGGCCCAGCAGGTTGCTCATCACTTTGGCCACTTGGCGCGATCGGCTGTCGGCATTGCCACCCGCTGCGTAAGGGCACACCCAGTTGATGGGCTTGGACGGGTATTTCTCTTGTGCCTGCACGGCCAAGGGCAAGAGGGCGGCTGCGCCAGCGGCTTGCACCAGGGTTCTGCGTTTCATGGTTTTACTCCGTGGGGATGCGGTCAGGGAGAAGCATCATAAGGCCTGCATCGGGCTAGGTGAGGGTTGGGTGCTGGCATCGGCCGGTATAAAGGAACGAAATTCCTGCATGGCCGACAATGGCACGCCATGACTGCCTCTTTGTTGATTTCCGGTGCTGGCATTGCTGGCTTGTCTGCGGCGTTGGCCCTGTCGCGTGCGGGCGTGCGCGTTGATGTGCTTGAGCGCAGCCCGGACTTGTCCACCGAAGGTGCTGGGGTGCAACTGGGCCCCAATGTCACCCGCATCTTGCGCTCTTGGGGACTGCAAGACGGGCTCAACGCCATGGCGTTTTTTCCACAGCACCTGTGTGCCCACGACGCCAGAGACGGTCGCGTCATGGGCCAAGCTGCACTGGGCAGCGCAGCACAACGCTATGGCGCACCGCATGTGTGCATCCACCGCGCGGATTTGCAGACCCTGCTGTGGCAAGCCGCCCAAGCGCAGCCTCACGTGCATTGGCACTGGGGTCAAACGCTGCAAAATGTGAAACAAGATGCAGGCCTTGTATCGGTGTGCAGCGCAGCGGGCCAGTCATGGCAAGCCGATGGATTGGTGGTGGCCGATGGCATTGGCAGTGCTTTGCGCCGCAGCTTGTTCGGGGACGGGGCAGCAACGCCCACCGGCCATCTGGCCCTGCGCGCATTGCTGCCCATGGCGGACGTGCCTGCGGTGTGGCGCACGGGCAATGTGCATGTTTGGATGGGTGAGCACTTTCATGTGGTCCATTACCCGGTGCGCGCTGGCCAATGGCTCAACTTGG
Source organism: Comamonadaceae bacterium (assembly GCA_947477505.1). Classification (GTDB taxonomy): domain Bacteria; phylum Pseudomonadota; class Gammaproteobacteria; order Burkholderiales; family Burkholderiaceae_C; genus Limnohabitans. The sequence goes on from CANJUS010000031.1 coordinate 2,544, forward strand.
TGCTGGTGCTCCATCGCCCGGACATGGCCATGGCGCAAGACCAATGGAGTTTGCACGGCGATGGCGCTTGGGCACAGCAAGCGGTGTCCCACAGTTGCTCGGCGCTGCGTGATTTGGTGGGTGCGGTGGCGCAGTGGCGTTATTGGATGTTGGCCGAACGCGCGCCCTTGGGCTCGGCCCAAGAGATGGCCGTGGGGCGCATCGCTTTGATGGGGGACGCCGCCCACCCCATGCGGCCATATTTGGCGCAGGGTGCGGGCATGGCGATCGAAGACGCCGCCGCTTTGCAATGGGCCTGGCAAACCCAAGGCAATTTGGGCGTGTGCGCTGCTTGGCAGGCCATGGCACACAGCCGTTGGCAGCGCGTGGCTCAGGTGCAAAAACAGTCACGGCGCAATGGTCGTATTTTTCACAGCACAGGTTTGTTGCGTTGGGGGCGCAATGTCGCTTTGCAAACCTGGGGGCCTGACTTGATGGACCCGTCTTGGTTGTACGGTGGCGGGCCCATGCCAATGGCATGACCTCGCATGGGCACATTGAATCTGCGCAGCTTTAATGGGCCTTTAAGTGGTTTGCTGGCCCAACAGCAACCACTCCATCAAGGCCTTTTGCACGTGCAAGCGGTTTTCTGCTTCGTCCCAAACCACGGATTGAACACCGTCGATCACCTCGGCACTGACCTCTTCGCCACGGTGTGCAGGTAAACAATGCATGAACAAAGCATCGGGGCGGGCTGCGGACATCATCTCGGTGTCCACGCACCAGCGCGCAAAGGCTTTTTTTCGCACCTCGTTTTCGGCCTCAAAACCCATGCTGGTCCACACATCGGTGGTGACCAAATCAGCTTGGTGACAGGCGTCCAGGGGGTTTTTAAACACTTGGTAGCTCTCTGGGCGGCGCAGGCCAGCCACCGACTGATCGATCTCATAGCCGCTGGGGGTGCTGACATGGACTTTGAATCCCAACAAGTCGGCCGCTTGTAGCCAGGTGTTGGCCATGTTGTTGCCGTCGCCCACCCAGGCCACGGTTTTACCGCGAATGCTGCCTCGGTGTTCGATATAGGTAAAGATGTCGGCCAAGATTTGGCAGGGGTGAAACTCGTTGGTCAGGCCATTGATCACAGGCACGCGGGAATTGGCGGCGAAGCGCTCCAATTTGCTTTGCTCGTAGGTGCGGATCATCACCAAGTCAACCATGCGGCTGATCACTTTGGCGCTGTCTTCGATGGGCTCGGCACGACCCAGTTGGCTGTCGCCCGTGGTCAGGTGCACCACGGAGCCACCCAGCTGGTACATGCCCGCCTCAAAACTCACACGGGTGCGGGTCGATGCTTTCTCGAAAATCATCGCCAAGGTGCGGTCTACCAATGAATGGTGTTTTTCGTAGGCCTTGAACTTTTTCTTGATCAAGGCTGCGCGCTCAAAAAGATAGGCGCATTCGGCAGCGTTCAGATCGCTGAATTGCAAAAAGTGACGCATGGCCGCCTCAGACCGTTGAGCTGGTTTCGGCCAACAAAGCTCGAACCAGTGGAGCCAAAATGGCCACCACCTCGTCGGCTTCGCTCTCGGTGATGATGAGCGGGGGCACCAGTCGAATCACTTTGTCGGCCGTCACACTGATGAGCAAACCAGCATCCAATGCGCGTTGCATCAACGCACCGCAGGGCCGTGTCAGTTCGATGCCAATCATCAGACCTTGCCCGCGAATTTCATGCACCCCAGGCAGGGCGCCGATTTCGCGCACCAAGGCGGCACGCAGATGCGCACCGATCTTGGCGGCGTGTGCCAACAGGCCATCTTCTTCGATTATGCGGATGGTCTCCACCCCTGCGCGCATGGCCAGGGGGTTGCCACCGAAAGTGGTGCCGTGGTTGCCAGGTTGAAAAATGTGGGCTGCTTTGGGACCGGCCACCACGGCTCCAATGGGCACACCCGAGCCCAAGCCTTTGGCCAGGGGCATCACATCGGGCACGATGCCGGCCCATTGGTGGGCAAACCATTTGCCTGTGCGGCCCATGCCACACTGAACCTCGTCGATCATCAGCAGCCAGCCGCGCTCATCACACATGCGACGCACAGTTTGCAGGTATTCGATGCGAGCGGGGTTGACGCCGCCTTCGCCTTGGATGGTTTCCAAAAACACGGCCACCACATCTTGTCGACTTTCTGTGGCCTTTTGCAAGGCGTCGATGTCATTGAGCGGCACCCGGATAAACCCCTCAACCATGGGGCCAAAGCCTTGCTGGATTTTTTCGTTGCCGGTGGCACTCAGGGTGGCAATGGAGCGGCCATGAAAGGCCTTGTCGTAGACCACGATCTGGGGCAAATCGATGCCTTTGTCATGGCCAAATTTGCGCGCCAGTTTGATGGCCGCCTCATTGGCTTCCAAACCTGAGTTGCAGAAAAAAACATTCTGCATGCCCGACAACTCGACCAGTTTGCGGGCCAAGTTCTCTTGGTCGGGGATGTGGTAATAGTTGCAAGAGTGGATCATTTTGGCCACTTGGTCTTGCAAGGCGGGCACCAACTTGGGGTGGCCGTGTCCCAATGTATTGACCGCAATACCAGCCAATGCGTCCAAATAACTTTTGCCAGCGGTGTCCCAAACTCGCACACCTCGTCCGTGCGAAACCGCCATGGGCAAGCGACCATAGGTGTTCATGGTGTGGGCAGAGGCGGGCACAGCTGGCGTGGTCATGTCATGTCCTTGGGAAAAAGGGCAACGCGGTTCAAGGTTCTGATCCGCAGGGGGGCTGATTTTAGGGCCAGCAAATGTGGCTGGCCTGTGACCGTCTTGGCCAACTTGGCCACCGGGTGTTAATGAAGTCATCGTCGGCATTGTCAGGCCCAGACAAGGCGCATCGATAGAATCAACATGGGGCCAAGTGTTTGTTGAGCGCCCCAATTCAAACCCCAACAATGTCATCCCCCTCTGCGCATGAAGTCTGGATTCTGGGTGTGACCGTCACAGGTCACACCTTCCGTCCCAGTGATTGGGCCGAGCGCTTGGCCGGTGTAATGTCGTCCTTTCGCCCTGGGGGCGTTGCTCCAGGGGACCATTTGAGCTATTCGCCTTGGTGCGTGCCGACCACCAATGATGCGGGACAAAAATGTGTCATCGTGCATGTGGATTTGCGCGATGCCGAGGTCATGGCCTGGGACTTTGTGCTCAATTTCGCCCGCGATAACCAATTGCAGGTGGTCAAAGGGGTGTTGGCACAGTGAAAACAAAAGAGCCGTCTTTCGACGGCTCTTTGCTTTGCTGACAGCGCACCCGTTACAAACGGCGGCCTGAATATCAGGCCGGGCTGGTTGGCCTGATATTCAGGCCGAGGCGGCCAAGGTCTTGACCTTGGCGCTCAGGCGGCTCTTGTCGCGAGCGGCCTTGTTCTTGTGAAAAATGCCTTTGTCGGCCACAGAGTCCACCACCGTTTGCATTTTGGCAAACAGATCGGTGGCCTTGGCCTTGTCGCCAGCGGCGACGGCTTTTTCAACGTTCTTGACAGCGGTGCGGTATTTCGACCGCAATGAGGTGTTGGCGGCGTTGAGGTGCACGTCCTGACGGGCGCGTTTGCGCCCCGACGCCAGGCGCGGGTTCTTTTTCTTGGGCTTTCCAGATGCCATGATGTTGTTCCTATGTGTCTGTGGATGTTGTCAGCAAAGCCCGCGATTGTATCAAAGCACTGGCCAGCTGGCCCGCCCAGCCTCTTGCGGGCCCAGAACGGGGGCACCACAAGGGAGCCAGGGCTACACTTGTGCCGTGTCTTTGTTCAAATCTGCTTCCACCGTCTCTTTGTGGACCTTGGTCTCGCGTGTCACTGGTCTGGCCCGCGAGTTATTGATCGCGGCCACTTTTGGCGCCAGCGCCATGACCGATGCTTTCAATGTGGCGTTTCGGATTCCCAATTTGTTTCGGCGCTTGTTTGCCGAGGGTGCCTTTGCCCAGGCGTTTGTACCGGTGCTGGCCAGCTCCCGCAGCCAAGATGGCGATGATCGTGCCGTTGAGCTGCTGGGCCACGTTGCCACAGCGCTTTTTTGGGTGTTGGCACTAACTTGTGTGATTGGGGTTGCCGCAGCCCCTGTGATGGTCTGGGGCATGGCGGCGGGCTTGGGCCGTGACGCAGCGGCCCAAGAGGCGGCGGTGTTCATGACCCGTTGGATGTTCCCCTATATCGGCTTCATGTCGTTGGTGGCGTTGGCCGCGGGCGTTCTCAACACCTGGAAGCGCTTTGCCGTGCCAGCGGCCACCCCGGTTTTGCTCAATGTCTGCATGGTTGCTTGTGCCTGGTGGGGCGGGCCATGGTTCGAATCGCAGGGATGGCCTGCCATTTACGCATTGGCCGCTGGCGTCATGTTGGGTGGCGTGATGCAGTTGGGCGTGCAGTTGTGGGCGGTGCACCGATTGGGATTGCGACCGCGCTTGGCGTGGCCGGGCCGGGGATGGCTGGCGGCTTGGCGTGATCCGGGCGTGGGGCGCATCTTGGGCTTGATGGCGCCGGCCTTGTTGGGGGTGAGCGTGGCGCAAATTTCACTCATCATCAACACCCAAATTGCTTCGCATTTGGCGCCGGGCAGTGTGACCTGGTTGGGTTACGCCGATCGCTTGATGGAGTTTCCCACCGCCATGCTGGGCGTGGCATTGGGGGTGGTGTTGTTGCCTGCGCTGACCCAGGCCAAGGCCAGCGGGGACTTGCAGCGTTACAGCGGGCTGATTGATGACGGCCTGCGCTGGGTGCTTGCCTTGGGCTTGCCATGTGCAGTGGCTTTGCTGGTGTTTGCCAAGCCCTTGGTCAGTGTGTTGTTTCACTATGGTGCGTTCACAGAACGCGATTTGGCGCAAACCAGTTTGGCCTTGGTGGGCTATGGAATCGGTTTGGTGGGCTTGGTTGCGATCAAAGTATTGGCCCCTGGGTTTTATGCCAGCCAAGACACCCGCACGCCCATGCAAATAGCACTGGTGGTGTTGGTATTGACGCAATTGCTCAATCTGGTGTTGGTGCCCTGGTTGGCCCATGCAGGTTTGGCCATGGCGATTGGATTGGGCGCGTTGGTCAATGCCAGCGCCTTGTGTTGGGGCTTGGTGCGCCAAGGGCGTTATCGGCCTGGCCCTGGATGGATGAAATATATCGCCCAAGTGGGGGCGGCATGTGTGGTTCTTGCCGCACCACTGCTGTGGTTTGCGCAGGTGATTGACTGGGCGGCATGGCGTGTCACGCCCTGGGCCCGCATGGCGGCTTTGGCGGTGGCTTTGTTGATCAGCGCCATCACCTACGGCTTGTCGCTGTGGGCCTTGCGCGTGCCCTTGCACACTTTATGGCGGCGCTGAGGTGAGCATGGCTGCTTGGAGCCCCATGGATGTGCCCACGCCATTGGACTATTTCCGTTCTTTGGTGGCCTCGGACGCGCAGTTTCCCCTGCTGGAGGCCGCGGCCAGTTTGGCCCAAGACCCGTACCCTCAGACCGACGTGCAATCGGTTTTGGCCCAAGTCGACGCTTGGCAGGTGCGCTTGCGTGGGCAACTGTCCAGGAACGCCGATCCCATCGCTAAATTGCGCTTGGTCAATCGATTCTTTTTTGATGAGTTGGGATTTGCGGGCAACGTCAATGATTACTACGCGCCAGAAAACAGTTACTTGCACTGTGTGATCGACTCACGCCGAGGCATCCCCATCAGTTTGTCGGTGCTGTGGTTGGAGTTGGCGCAAGGCCTGGGCTTGCAGGCCCAGGGAGTCGGTTTCCCAGGGCATTTCTTGGTCAAGGTGAAGTTGCCCCAGCCCCATGAAGGCTTGATTGTTTTGGATCCTTTCACTGGCCAGTCTTTGGGTCGCGAAGAACTGCTCGAGCGCATGGGCCAATGGATGGGGGACGCTGCCAGTGGTTTGGGGACTCGCAAAACCGACGTGGTGTTGACGCAGCATTTGCA
>CANJUS010000032.1:0-8412 GCA_947477505.1 Comamonadaceae bacterium
CCTCAAGCGCAAAAAAAAGGTTCTCACCGTATCAACCGATGTGTATCGCCCGGCAGCCATAGAACAGCTCAAAACCGTGACGGCCCAAGCCCAAGCCGAGTGGTTTCCAAGTGCGGTGGGACAACGCCCCTTGGACATTGTGCAGGCCGCGTTAGAGCATGCCAAACGGCATTACTTTGACGTTTTGTTGGTCGATACCGCAGGGCGTTTGGCGATCGACCAAGCCCTGATGCAAGAAATTCAACAACTGCATCAAGCGCTCAAGCCGGTCGAGACCTTGTTCGTGGTCGATGCCATGCAAGGCCAAGACGCGGTCAACACGGCGCGCGCTTTCCATGAGGCGCTGGCTTTGACGGGCATTGTGCTGACCAAAACCGATGGCGATTCACGCGGCGGCGCAGCTTTATCGGTGCGGCAAGTCACGGGCGCGCCCATCAAGTTTGCCGGCACCAGCGAAAAAATCGATGGCCTGGAGGTTTTCGATGCGCACCGCCATGCAGGGCGCATTTTGGGCATGGGTGACATCGTTGCATTGGTCGAACAAGTCAGTGCCGGTGTAGACATGCAAGCGGCCCAAAAAATGGCCGAAAAGGTCAAGTCAGGCGCCGGCTTTGATCTCAATGACTTTTTGGCCCAATTGCAGCAAATGAAGCAAATGGGGGGCTTGGCCAGCATGATGGACAAATTGCCTTCGCAATTAACGGCCAAGGCTGGGGCCATTGATGTCAACCGCGCAGAAAAAGAAATGAATCGCAAGCAAGGCATCATCCACAGCATGACGCCGCGCGAGCGAACCCATCCGGATTTGATCAAAGCCACCCGCAAGCGGCGCATTGCAGCCGGCGCCGGTGTTCAGGTGCAAGAGGTCAACCGCTTGCTCAATGAGTTTGCCCAAATGCAAGACATGATGAAAAAAATGCGCGGCGGCGGTCTGATGAAAATGATGAAAAAATTTGGCGGCATGAAAGGCATGGGCGGCTTTCCTGGCATGCCGCGCTGAAAACCCCGAGGTTGGCCGCTCGCTCGTTCAGTCAGCCTGGGCCACTTCCCCGCGCAAAGAGTGGGGCAATGCCTCGGTGATGCGCACATCGATCATTTGACCCACCAACCTTTGGCTGTCTGCCCCAACGGGGAAGTTCACAATTCGGTTGCAAACGGTGCGCCCCATGGACTGGGGGCCTGCGCTGCCCGGTTTGCGCGAAGGACCTTCAACCAAAATGCGTTGCACCGTCCCCACCTTGCTGGCACTGATGGATTGCACGTTTTCTTCGATGCGTGCTTGCAATTGCTGCAGCCGAGTCAGCTTGACCGCATGGGTCGTGTCGTCGTGCAAAGCCGCAGCCGGCGTGCCTGGCCGAGGGCTGAAGATGAAGCTAAACGAACTGTCAAAGCCCACGTCATCGATCAGCTTGATCATCTTTTGATAGTCCTCATCGGTCTCCCCTGGGAAGCCCACAATAAAGTCGCTGCTCATCGATAGCTCTGGGCGAATGGAGCGCAGTTTGCGAATGGTGCTTTTGTACTCCATGGCGGTGTAGCCGCGCTTCATGGCCATCAAGATGCGGTCCGATCCGTGTTGGACCGGTAAATGCAAGTGGCTGACCAATTGGGGCACTTTGGCATACACGTCAATGAGGCGCTGTGTGAATTCATTGGGGTGGCTGGTGGTGTAGCGGATGCGTTCGATGCCGGGGATGTCAGCCACATATTCAATCAGCAGGGCAAAGTCGGCGATCTCGCTGGTTTGGCCCATCGCGCCACGGTAAGCGTTGACGTTTTGGCCCAGCAACGTGACCTCTTTGACCCCTTGTGCGGCCAGACCTGCCACCTCGACCAGCACATCATCGAGCGGGCGGTTCACTTCTTCGCCACGGGTATAGGGCACCACGCAATAACTGCAGTATTTGGAACATCCCTCCATGATGCTGACAAAGGCAGATGCACCGCTCACCCGTGCTGGGGGCAGGTGGTCAAACTTTTCAATTTCAGGAAATCGAATGTCCACTTGCGGTTTGGCCAAACTCGTTCGCTGCTCCAACAACTGGGGCAAGCGGTGCAAAGTTTGAGGGCCGAACACCACATCCACGAAAGGTGCCCGTGCAATGATGGCAGCTCCCTCTTGGCTGGCCACACAGCCGCCAACGGCAATGCGGACTCCTTTTTTGGCCAAGTGCTTGACCCGTCCCAGGTCAGAAAATACTTTTTCTTGCGCTTTTTCGCGCACTGAGCAGGTGTTGAACACGATCAAATCGGCCTGCTCTACGTCATCGGTGGCCTCATAGCCTTGGGCTTGGTGCAGCACATCGACCATTTTGTCCGAGTCGTACTCGTTCATTTGGCAACCAAAGGTTTTGATAAAGACTTTGGGGTTCATGGCAATGCGTGGGCGCGGGGCCGGTGGCAGCGGTTCATGGTGTCAATCCAGAGGCTGTGAATAAGGTGCTGATTCTATCGGTCGGTGGTCGCTGACGATATGATGCTTGCATGAGCAGCTTCAAACAAACCATCCTATTCACCGACAGCGACGGACGCGCCCGTTTTCGCGAGAAAATTTTGCCGCTCGATCAAGGCACGCCGCAATCACGCCTGTCCACGCTGATGGCAAGTGGCGGTTACCAACTGCGGCACAGCCCAGTGGGTTTTCGCAGTGTTTTCCATGTCAGCCCGCACCCGCAATGGGTGTTCATTTTGCAAGGGCAGATGCAAATTGGGCTGCAAGACGGCAGTTCGCGCACCTTTGGCCCCGGCGAGCATTTTTATTCGGCTGATCTGTTGCCCGAAGGGGCAGTTTTCGACCCCCAGGTGCATGGCCATTGGAGTTGTCAGTGCGGCCCCGACCCCTTGGTGACTTTGTTTGTGCGTGGATAGTTAAGTCATAAGTGTTTATTTGATCGCCAATTTTGGCTTGAGGTTGTTTTTGGGCTCAAGTCTTGGCCTATTCGGACCGATACTGCTCAACCTAACAAGGCGTTCGTTGAACCGTGCGCCCGACTTCGACCAAGGGTCGACGTTTTTTTGAGCATCTCGACTGGAGTGTGATTGACCATGAAAAAGTATTTGCGTGTCATTATTGAAATTTTGCTGGGCCTGTTGCTGGTGGGGGCAGGCGCTTTTGGTTACATGAACTTTGCGGGAAAAAAGCACATTTCCCATGAGCTGACCGAGGTGGTTGAAAGCTTGGACGAGGCCAAAGAAGAGTTGGCCAAAACCAGTGAAGAACTGCACGAGGCAGAGGCCAAAGTCAAAGAACTCAGCGCCAAGGCGCGTGAACTCGAAGCGGTCAAGGCTGCATTTTCCAATGGTGTGTTGCTCGGTGACGTAGAAGGCATCTACAAAGGGCTGAAAACCGGTTTGAGCGCCGAGCGCCAACTCAGCTTGGGTGCCATTCGTTTGTTGACCAATGGCGCCAAAGACCCCGAGACCGTCAGCGCCTTCAACAAAGCCTTGGAGATGGCCGACTGGTCCAGTCGCCTCAACGCCGTGTGTGCGGCCCAAAATGCATTGGTCGCTGCGGGCGAAAAAATCACGGTATTGGCCGATTGTGCGCCGGCCAAAGGTGAAGACAAACATGCCAAAGGCGGCCATGGCGGCGCTCCGCATTGGGATTACGAGGGCGAAATGGGCCCCGAGAACTGGGGCAAAGAGTTCCCCACTTGCGCTGCCGGCAAAAAACAATCGCCTTTGAACATTGTGGGCCCGTTTGAAAAATCCAAGGACAACTTGGAAGTCAGCTACAAACCCGGGCCACTGCGCATGCTCAACAACGGCCACACCATTCAGGTCAACATCCCCCCGGGCAGCAGCACCAAAATCAATGGTGAAGTTTATGACTTGCTTCAGTTCCACTTTCACCGCCCCAGCGAAGAAAAGATTGACGGCAAGCCCATGGCCATGGTGGCGCACTTTGTGCACAAGAGCAAAGCGGGCAAATTGGCCGTGATCGGTGTGCTGCTCAAAGAAGGCAAAGACAATGAAGCCATCAATGTGTTGTGGGACAACGCCCCCGGCAAAGAAGGCCCCGAGGTCAAGCTCGACAAAATCACTTTTGATCCAGGCAAGTTGATCCCTTCGGCCCTGGCCCACTATGCCTATGAAGGTTCCTTGACCACCCCGCCTTGCAGCGAAGGCGTGAACTTCTACATCCTGAAAACCCCGGTGGACATCTCCAAGGCGCAGGTCGCGAAGTTCCCCTTCAAGATGAATGCCCGCCCCGTCCAACCTTTGAATGGCCGCAAAATCGGCGCCAACTGATGCATTGATGCCCGCCCTTTGGGGGCTCTTTCATGAAAAACGCCTGCGGATGCAGGCGTTTTTCTTTGTGCGTCACACAAGCAAAAGTCACCCCACAGGGTGACCGGTGCAATGGCATGTGCTTTAAATGGTTTTAAGGCGGTCGGTCGAAGGCACCACGCGGGTCAGGCGAATGCCATAGCGGTCATTGACCAGCACCACCTCACCTTGGGCCACCACCGTGTTGTTGACCAACAAGTCGAGCGGCTCTCCGGCGATGCGATCGAGTTCGACCACGCTGCCCTGAGTCAGGCGCATCAAATCTTTGATTTTGATTTGAGCGCGGCCAACTTCTATGGCCAGCGACACAGAGATGTTTTGCAGCACATCTGCGTTGATGTTGCCGGGATGGCTGTATTTGAAGTCTTCCGAAGTCGGACCGTCCACACCTGGTGCGCCAACTTGATCATCGGCTGGGCTTGTCTCTGGGGTCTCTGGGGTATCTGTGGTTTCACTCATGATGATTTCCTGTCTTAAATTTGACCTGGGACAATTTGTCGTTCCATGCGCACCGCCACCTGCGAGCCGCGTGCACCCACACTGACACCAAAGGACGGTACGCCGTTGGCGATCATTTGCGCCAATTCAGGTTTTTTGAAATAAAGCAAATCGCCTTCTTTCATGGTTTGCAAGTGGTGCAATGTGGTCTTGATGTGTCCCATGACCACCTGCAAGTCCAACCGCGAGTCACCCACCGCGATGGCCAAGTCCCCGCGCCATTTTTTGTCTGACTCTTCGTTGCCGTCGCCCGATTGAACGCGGCTGCGCAACAAATCACGCACCGGCTTGAGCGATGAGTAGGGGTAGACCAAATCCATGAAGCCTTTGCCACCGGAGCCGCTGGCGTAGGAATCAAAGCGACTGAGCACCACCAGATCGTTTTCGTCGGCAATTTGCGCAAATTGTGGGTTGATCTCAGAGCTCACATGTTCGCATTGCAAGGGCATCAGGGGGCCCCAGGCATCTTGCAGTGAGCGAAAAAACACATCCAAAATCAGCTTGATGATGCGGTTTTCTGTTGGTGTGAACAAGCGCCCGGGTGGCAACTCTTCAACGCCTTTGCCATAGCCGCCAAAAAAGCTGTCCAGTGAGCTGAACACCACATTGGGGTCGATGATCACCACCGAAAAACCGCGCAAGGGGTTCATGCGAACCAGGTTCACGGCCAACGGGGGCTTGAGTTCTTTGAGGTAGTCGCCGTATTTGACGATCTGCACCCGCGTCGGATTGACGCGGGGGCTGGTGCGAAGTACTTCAAGCAGGCCGAAGCGGAACATGCGGATGAAGCGCTCGTTGATCATGTCGATCGACGAGACATTCACCCCCAGGCTGCTGTCTTCGCTGGTCAGGTCGTGCTTGCTCACACGCGCTTGCGTGTTGTAACCCGTGTCGACCTCGATCAAACCGTCTTTGATGCCCTCGGTCAGCGCCGTGAGTTCATCTTGGGACAGTAAATTGCTTTGCGTGGCCATGGCATCACTGCATCACAAAAGAGGTGAAGAAGACTTCCTCAATGCCGCCGAAATCTTCCAACTTTTCCAGCATTTCATTCATGGTGTCTTTGATCTTTTCGGCCAGCTGCTTGCGAAACTCTGGTTTGGCTGTCTCGGGTTCGGTGGTTTGACGCATCACATCCAAAATGGCCGATCGGATGGCGAACTCGTGCTTTTTGATGTTGTCAAACACCCGGTTGTCGTAGTGCGTCATCAAGGCGATTTGCACCACCATGACTTTTTTGGAACCTGTGATGTTGGTCATCAGGTCTTTTTCCATTTGCATGTAGTTCTTTTCGAACTTGGTTGCCTCTGGTGCCTCTTTTTTGGTTTTTTGCGGGGCTTCGTCTTTGGCCTTGGCTGCGGCCGCTTCCAACTCGTCTACTTTGTCCATGGCCGCGATTTCAGCTTTTTTCTCGTAATAGCCCGAGAAATAAAGCGTACCAAAGGCCACGCCCACGGCGACGACGATCACGCCAACCAAACCCAGGATGATCAGCAATATGGGCTTTTTCTTTTTCTCTTCTACCGGGGCTTCTGCTGCGGGTGCTTCTGTGGCCATGTCAAACTCCTGTTGTTCTCGGGTGATTAAGCATAAATGTCCAGCAAGGCATTGCTGGTCTGGGTGGATCGTAGCGGGGCGTCATTCATGGCTTGGCCATTGGCTGACTCCCCACTGGATAAATGGTGACCCGGTTGACCCGGATTTTGCCCCTGTCCTTGTCCAGATTGGGCTGAAGAAGATTGTCCTTGGCCGATATTGACCGAGGCCTGTGACCAACCCAACCCATTCAAGGCCTCGCGCAAACGCGGGCTGCCATGGTTGAGCAGTTGCTGTGTGGTGGCATTGTCGGTGTTGATCAGGGCCGTTAATTTTCCGTCGCGCATCTCCAATTCGACGTCGACTGCGCCAAGGTGCGAAGGTTTCAGGCCAAATTTCATCTTCCACTGCCCCTCATTGAGTTGCTGGTGCATTCTGCCAGCCAATTCGGTCGACAGTTTGTCGCTCAGATCTTGATACGCCTGCGCCATGTCGGCGCTGGCTGGGGCAGCTGTATTGCTCGCTGGGCTCAGCGCATTGGGGCGCACACCTTGGGGGCCGGCTTGGTTGATCGGGTTGCCGTGGAGGTCACCCACAGCGCTGCCCAGGTCGATGGTTCCTAAAAACTCGGTGTTGTTGTCGCTGTTCAAGCGCTTGCTGTCGGCGTTGGGCACAAATGCGCTGAGCATGGCCAGCATATTTTGGGTACTCGCGCTGGGCATATTGAGACTGGCTTGCGCGCCAACTGCCCCTGGGGCATTGCCCAAGTCGGTGACTTGAACTTGTTGCGCCCCCATGTCCAGCAGGTCACCCACCGTCTTGGCACTGCCAACGCCATGGGTGCTGACGTTGGTTGTCAAGGCGGCCATGGCCGATGCTGTGGCTGTCGCATTGGCAGCCGCAGCCGCAGTTGGAGCGGAGGTCGCGAGGGCCAATGTTTGGGCCGATGTCAGGGCCTGTTCACCCATCTGCCCCACACCTTGGCCAAGTCCCGCTGCGGGCGTGGTGCCAAACAGGCGTTGAATCATTTGCTCATCAAAACCCATGCTGCGCGCAAATTGCGCATTGCTTTGGGGGTCTGGCAAAGGCTCGTCGGTGGTGATGACCTGCAGTCGCTCACTGATTTGCAATGTTTTGAGGCCTTCTGGAACCATCGCAGCCCATGCAGCTTCGTTGCTGGCCGTGGCCATGGCATCAGTGGGGGTGGAGCTGGTGTCTTCCTCGACCACATCGCTGTTGGTCTCAGCTTCGCTGGCTTGTTGTGCTGAGGGTGTTTTTTCTGGACCCGTCAAACGGGCTTGTTTCTCAGCGTCTTCCTGGCCCGCTGCTGCTGGCATGTCATTGGGTTCATCGGGCTTGGGCGCTTGGTTGGCGTTGGCCGATATTTTTTGTGTATTTTTGGGTTCTTTTTCGCCGGCCCCTGTGGGCGTTGCAGGCTTTGAGGCCACAAACCGCGCATCGGGCCGGTGATTGGCATCGGTGGCAAGGTGTTGCCGCTGCGGGCCAGGCTCTGGTGCAAGCGGCCGGGGCTGGCTTTGCCGCGCCAAGCGGGCAAAGTGCTGTGCAAAGTCGTCGCGCATATTGGATGCGCTGCCCAAGGCGCTCGACAGTGCGCCACCTTGCGCAGGGGCAGGGGTGGTCACATTGTGCAAGGCACTGGCCAGGGCGGGGTTCACGGCGTTGGACAAGGGCAGGTTCATATGGGCTTCAAGCCTCTCAAACAAGGATTTGAATACTCCTAAGCAAGAATCGTGACTGGTGATAGTTTGCCGCTTTGCAAGAGGCTTTAGCAATCTTTATGCCGCTTTTCTGGGCAGGCAAGGTCGACTGGGTTGGGGCCAAGCTTGGGCACCACTTGGCACATCGATTGCTTAGCTAGTTCTGTGTGGCCAAATGATTTGGCTGTAAAGAAAACTTAAGCAAACAAAAAACGAGCATTCAACGGTATGAGCACCTTCACACTGTCAACGATTCGACAGAACTTGTCCAAGTTTGACTACGCCGGTCTGGGGATACCCGCGCTGGTGTTGTTGATCATGGCCATGTTGGTCCTGCCTTTGCCACCGCTTTTACTGGACTTTTTGTTTA
>CANJUS010000033.1:0-8400 GCA_947477505.1 Comamonadaceae bacterium
CCCGTTGAGGTAATTACGCCCAAAGATCTGCAGTCAAATTTTCAATTTGAGCGTTTGGGTTAGTTTGTATCGGAACCAATGTGTTTTTTCGCCCTGAATTGGGGCAAATCCGCATCCAACCACGGGGTTTGGAGGGGGCCAAGGCCGCCAAGCGTGTGCTAAATTGACAAGCATTGGCCAAGCGCATTCAGTCGCACCAGGTCTGCAACCCCATAAATTCATGACCACCACCCAGCCCAACGCCAAAAGCATTCGCCAGCAAGCGCGCTTGGGCCAGCTGCGCGGGCATACCTCGGGTTTGGCGGGTGACCATGTGCAAGGCAACTTGGTCATCTTGCCCAAGGCCTACGCCCAAGACTTTGCCCGCTTTTGCGAACTCAACCCCAAACCCTGCCCGGTGCTGGGCATGGCACAGCCGGGCAGTTTTGCTTTCCCTGAGCTGGGCGAAGACATTGACATTCGCGCTGATCTGCCCATGTACCGGGTGTGGCGCGACGGGGTGATGGTCGAAGAGGTCGACAACGTCCGCCATCTGTGGCAAGACGACTTGGTGAGCTTTGTCATCGGTTGCTCGTTTTCGTTTGAGCAAGCATTGATGGATGCTGGCATTCCCTTGCGCCATGTGCAGCAGGGCCAAAACGTGCCCATGTACAAAACCAACCGCCCCACCCACCCAGCGGGTGTTTTTCAGGGCCCCTTGGTGGTTTCGATGCGCCCCATGAAACCGGCCCACGCCATCGAGGCCGTGCAAATCACCGCCCGACTGCCCCGGGTGCACGGTGCGCCGGTGCACATCGGTCATCCGCAAGACCTGGGCATCGCCGACCTGGCTCGCCCCGACTATGGCGACGCCACCGAAATCGGGCCCGATGAACTGCCGGTGTTTTGGGCCTGTGGCGTGACCCCCCAAGCGGTGGTTCAACAGGCGCGCCTGCCCTTTACCATCACGCACGCCCCAGGTGCGATGCTGGTCACCGATTTGTTCAACCATCAACTGATGTCCCATTGATTTTTTCACCACAGGAGTCCCCATGAAAGCTTCCAATGCTTTGCTCAGCACCTTGCTCGCCTTGCTCATCGCCCCCCAAGTGGCTGCCCAAGGTGGAAAGCTAGTTGTCCAAGCCATCACCCAAGCCTCGCCCAACATCCCCCAATACACCCGCGTGGACCAACCAATGCTGCGCGACGGCATTGCCAAAGCCACCAATGGACGCGTCGAGATGGTGTTGGCCTCTTGGCCCGAGCGCAACGTCAGCGGCCCCGAAGTGCTGCGCTTGGTGCGATCTGGGCAAGTGGACATCGCTGCCGCACCACTGACCACCGTCTCTGGCGATGTGCCGGTGCTGGACGGCGTGGACTTGGCCGGCATGAATGCCGATGTCAAGCAAGCCCGCCGTGTGGCCGATGCCATGATGCCTGTGGCCAACAAAGAACTCGAGCGCATGGGCATCAAGCTGATTGCCACTTACCCGTTTTCGGGCCAAATGCTGTTTTGCCGCAAGCCCCTGGCATCGCTGGCCGACCTCAAAGGCATGAAGGTGCGTACCAATGGCCCTTCTGCTGGCGACTTGATCAAAGGCCTGGGCGGGCAACCGGTGTCCATCGCCTTTGGCGAGGTTTACACCGCACTGGAGCGCGGCACCGTGGACTGCGGCATCACCGGCGCTGGTTCGGGCAATGGCGCCAAATGGACCGAGGTCACCACGCACCTGTATAACTTCCCGCTGTCATGGTCCACTTCGGGCTACTTTGTGAACCTGGCATGGTGGAACAAGCTCGAGCCAGCCATCCGCGCTGAGTTCGAAAAAACCTTCAACGCCGTGCAAGAAGCCCAGTGGGCCATGGGCACCGAGTCCACGGAAGATGGCATTGCCTGCAACCTGGGCCGCGCTAACCAATGCAAGATGCACACCTTGCTCAAGCGCCCCATGATCGAAATCAAAGCACCTGCCAACATCGTGGCCACCTTGCAAAAAGAGCTGTCTGAAGACGTGCTGCCCGGTTGGTTCAAACGCTGCGGCGATCGTTGTGCCAATGTGTACAAAGAAGTGATCGAACCCATCACCGGCGTCAAGCCTGCTGTTGGCCGCTGAAGTGTTTGACTCGATCGCCACGCTCAGCCGGCGCGCCATGTCGGCGGCCGGCTTGTGCTACCTGGCCATCACCTTGCTGATTTGTTTTGACATCGTGGCGCGGCGGCTGCTGGGGTTTTCCAGCGGCGCCACCACCGAGATGTCTGGCTATTTGATGGCCGTGGGCATGAGTTGGGGCATGGCCGGGGCCTTGTACGAGCGCGCCCATGTGCGCATTGACGTGTTGATCCAGCAATTCCCCTTGCGCTGGCGCTTGTGGCTGCACCTGTTGTCACTGGGTTGTTTGCTGGTGTCAGTGGCGTTTTTTGTGTGGGGATCTTTCTCCATTGCGCTGGACTCTTGGACCTTTGGCTCCACCGATTTGTCGAGCATGCGCATCCCCTTGATCGTTCCCCAAGGGCTTTGGGCCTTGGGTTTCGCTCTGTTTTTGATGGCCGGCGTGGCCATGTTGTGCCGTTGCCTGGTGCTGTGGTGGGGACAACACCCCGAACAAATGGATCAAATGCTCAACGCCCGCAATTACGAAGAAGAAGCCGCCGAAACCCTGCGCGCTGTGGGTGAGAGCACCCCCCACCCCTTGCCCCAAGGTCGCCCATGATCGCCGCTGTATTTGTCCTGTTGATGGCCGTGATCATTGGGGTGTCTTCCTTGATGGGGGGCAGCACCGCAGCGTTGGTGTCGCAATCAGTGCCTTGGTGGGCGCTGCTGTCGGTGGTGCTGGCGTTTGTGGCCTTTTTTGCGGGTGGGGTCTACATTGGCGCGGCGCTCACAGCGCTGGCCTTGCTGGCGGGGTTTGGCCTGTCGGACCGCCCGTTTTGGAACTTCATTGGCGAGATGCTGTGGGCCCCGTCGACCAATTTTGTGTTGGTATCGGTGCCTTTGTTTTTGCTCATGGGCGAGGTGATGTTGCGCGCGGGCTTGTCTGACCGCCTGTACCGCGCCCTCAATGTGTGGGTGGGCCGTTTGCCTGGGGGCTTGCTGCACACCAACATCATGGCGTGCGGGGTGTTTTCAGCCATAGCGGGTTCGAGCGTGGCCACCGCAGCCACCATGGGCTCAGTGGCCTTGCCTTATTTTGAGAAAAGCCATTACCCACCCAAATTGGTGCTGGGCTCACTGGCCGCAGGTGGGGCGCTGGGCAACCTGATTCCACCGGGCATCACTTTCATCATTTATGGCCTGATCACCGAGACCTCGGTGGGGGCCTTGTACCTGGCGGCCATTGGCCCCAGCGTCTTGGTGGTGGTGTTGTTTTTGGCCGTGATTTTTTACTACAGCATCAAACTCAAAATATCGGCCGAAAACACCGTTCACCTCGCATGGTCTGCCAAGCTGCTGAGTCTGATTGATTTGCTGCCCACCATCTTATTGATCGGTTTGGTGCTGGGCACCATTTACGCCGGTTGGGCCACACCGACCGAGTCGGCGGCGCTGGGCGTGGCAGGCAGCATTGTGCTGGCCTTGGTCGACCGCAAGCTCAATTGGCACATGCTGCGCGAGTCGATGGACGCCACAGCGCGCACCACCTCCATGATCGCGTTGATTTTGTTTGGCGCGTACTTTCTGAACTACATCTTGTCCTCGCTGGGCATCCCCCAGATGCTGGCCAAGTTCATGACCGGGCTGCCCTTGCCCGGTTGGGCCATCATGCTGGTGATCATTGGTTTTTACCTGGCTTTGGGTACCTTCATGGAAGGCATCTCCATGGTCATCACCACCATCCCATTGTTGTTTCCGGTGGTCAAGGCCTTGGGTTATGACCCGATTTGGTTTGGCGTGGTCATCACCATGTTGGTGGAAATCGCCATGATCAGCCCACCTGACGGCACGGTCTTGTATGTGCTGCAAGGCATGCGGCGACAACCTGGACCCATCACCGATGTCTTTGTCGGTGTGATGCCTTTCATGGTGGTCTATATGTTTGCCATCCTTGTGCTGATGGTGTTCCCGTCCATTGCCTTGTGGCTGCCCACCCAATTGATGTAACCCCACCCACCATGAACCCTGCCCTGCATTTCACCGTTGCCCCACTGGACCCAGACGCCAATGCTGCGGCACAGACCTTGTCGGTGATACCCCAGCAATTTGTGATTGCAGGCTGGACCGGGCGCAACGCCGACGCGATTGAGCACCACATACAAGAATTGGCCACCCTGGGCATTGCCCGCCCCAGCCAAGTGCCCCTGTATTACCGCGCCGGGGCCGCTTTGCTGACCACCGCTGGTGAGATTGAAACCCTGGGGCAGGCCTCCAGTGGCGAGATCGAACCCATGCTGATGATGGCCCAAGGCCAGTGGTGGCTGGGTCTGGGCTCAGACCACACCGACCGCGAGGTCGAAAGTTATTCTGTGGCAGTGTCCAAGCAAATGTGCCCCAAGCCCTTGGCCCCCTTTGTGTGGCGCTGGGCAGATGTGCAAGCCCACCAAGACGAGTTGCAACTGCATTCGCAAATTTGGGAAGGTGGCCAATGGGTCAGCTACCAAAAGGGTGTGCTGGCAGCCATCAGGCCTTTGCAAAGTTTGCGCGACGGGTTTTGGCCATCGGGTGTGGCCAGCGAAGGCAGCTTCATGCTGTGTGGCACCTTGGGCGCATTGCCCAACGCCCAAGGCAAAGGCATTCGATGGGCAGAAAAAATGCGCCTGAGCCTGCATGACCCCGTATTGGGGCGCACCATCAGCCACACCTATGCCCAACACCCGCTGGACATCGT
This sequence comes from Comamonadaceae bacterium, assembly GCA_947477505.1. Taxonomy (GTDB): domain Bacteria; phylum Pseudomonadota; class Gammaproteobacteria; order Burkholderiales; family Burkholderiaceae_C; genus Limnohabitans. The sequence continues at coordinate 4,804 of CANJUS010000033.1, forward strand.
GAGCTGATAACCATGAGCGCGTCTTTGGCCCCCGCCATTGATCAACTTCACCATGCCCTGGACCAATTGCGCGAGGGCGAAATTTCTGTCCATGCCTTTTGCGAAATGGCGCGCACCCAAACCGCTTTGATGGCCGCGCTGCCGGAACGCTATGCCAGCGTTTGGCAGGGGCTGCTTGATCGGTTGGAGTCGAGTGCTTTGTTTTCTGAAGAGAGTTGCTCTTTCAGCCAATCCGAGTTGCTCGACAGCTTATCGCTGTGGCTGGACAAAGCCCAACGCCTGCTCGAGGCATGATCATGTTGTCTGCGGGCCAGCCACGCCCTCAACCGGAGTCCCCATGAACACCCAAGATCTGTTTTCTCTCAAAAACCGCGTGGCCGTGGTCACCGGCGGATCGCGCGGCATTGGCCGCATGATCGCCCAGGGCCTGCTGTGCCAAGGCGCTCGGGTCTACATCACCGCCCGCAAAGCCGCAGCCTGTGACGCCGCGGCCCAAGCCTTGTCGGCCTGGGGGACTTGTGTCTCGCTGCCGGTTGACATCTCCACCGCCGAAGGTGTGCAACAACTGGTGCAGCGGTTTGCCCAGCACGAAGACCAGCTCGACATTTTGGTCAACAACGCCGGTGCCGCCTGGGCTGCACCGTTTGACGACTTTCCCGAGTCAGGCTGGGACAAAGTGGTCAACCTGAACATGAAAACCCCGTTCTTTTTGACCCAGGCTTTTGCACCCATGCTGCGCAAGGCCGCCCAGCACCACATGGCCAAGGTGATCCACATCGCATCGGTGGACGGCATATCGGTCAACCCCTTGGAGACCTACTCTTATGCGGCCAGCAAATCGGGCTTGATCCACCTCACGCGGCGCATGTCGCAAACCTTGATCGCTGAGGGCATTTGCGTCAATGCCATTGCGCCTGGCGCATTTGTATCCGACATGAACCGCGATGCACGCGACAACGGTGAGGCAGTGGCCCAACGCATCCCAGCCCAGCGCATCGGCCGCGACGAGGACATGGCCGCTGCCGCCATCTACTTGGCCAGTGCCGCCAGCGACTACGTGGTGGGCCACACCCTGGTGGTCGATGGTGGCGTGACCCATGCACGGGGTTACGCAACCCTGCCCTGAGCCAGCCCCCCCCTCCTTGACCATGCCCCACCCTGCGGCCCCTCCAATCGGGCTGGTTTTACCAACGTCAAGCCCACCACCCATCTCATTGGCAGACGGGGTTGGCCTTGTGTGGCAAGACACCCACCTGGGTGTGGTGATCAAGCCTTCGGGTCTGCTGTCGGTGCCCGGTCGGGGGCCCGACAAACAAGACTGCTTGTCCACCCGATTGGCCGCAGCGGGCATGCCCTCTTTGGTGGTGCACAGGCTCGATCAAGCCACCTCTGGCTTGATGTTGTTTGCCCGCAGCGCCCAGATGCAGCGACAGCTCTCCCACGCATTTGCCCAGCGGCAAGTGCACAAGCAATACGTGGCCTGCGTGCATGGGCGGTTGCGCATGACCGATGATTGGCAAATGATCGACGCCCCCATCGCCGCCGACTGGCCGCGCCGCCCGCTGCGCATCGTGGCCGAAACCGGACAAGGCAGCCAAACACTTTGGCGCTGCCTGGGCCACCCCACACTGACAGGAACCGCCCCTGCGGAGGGAAGTTATGTGGCCCTGCGGCCTTTGAGCGGGCGCACCCACCAATTGCGCGTGCACATGCAACACATTGGCCACCCCATTTTGGGAGATGCCTTGTACGCTCCTCCCGAGTTGCAAACCCAAAGTCATGGCCTGATGCTGCACGCCCAGCAACTGGGATTGACCCACCCACTCACAGGTGAAAAGTTGGTCTTTGAGAACAACCCCGCTTGGTTACCATCCGCATGGGGCACGCTGTTGAATGCCCTTTCATGATGAGACACGCCGCCAGCAGCGCCCCCACACCCATTGCCGTCGAGCGTGACCCCGCCGCCGCTTTGGCCCAGGTGCGGGCCCAATGGGGTGGGCATGGGCCGCTGTGGGTGTTTGCCTACGCCTCACTTCTGTGGCGACCCGAGTTCGATGTGGCCCAACAAAAGTTGGCCCGGGTGCAGGGCTGGCACCGGGCCTTGCAAATGTGGAGCCGTGTCAACCGCGGCACACCGGCGCAACCCGGCCTGGTGTTTGCGTTGCTGCCCGGGGGCTCTTGCTGGGGCATGGTGCAACAAGTCCCGCCCACACAGGCCAACGAAGTTTTGGACCGCTTGTGGTTTCGCGAAATGCCCACTGGTGTTTATGAACCGCGTTGGTTGCGCTGCCACACCGAGCAAGGTTGGGTCAAAGCTTTGGCCTTTACCTTGCCCCCTTCCAGCCCGCAAAACACCGGTCGCTTGGCGCCTGAACAATACCAACGCATCTTCAGCGACCCTGTGGGCGGACGCTACGGCACGACCTTGGACTACGCCCAGCAAACCTATGAACGTTTGCTGGAGCTGGGCATCCACGACCAGGCTTTGGCTGATTTGCTGCACTGGGCACCTTAAATAGCACCTTGGCTGCCGGGGGCTTGCCCCCTGCCCAGTACGCCAGCGGCTAAGACTTGGCCGCTGCACCCAAGGTGCCACGGCGCATTTGGTCTCGCTCTAGCGACTCGAACAAGGCCTTGAAGTTGCCCTCGCCAAAACCCTCATCGGATTTGCGCTGGATGAATTCAAAAAACACCGGTCCAAGCAAGGTCTGCGAAAAAATTTGCAAAAGCAATCTTTTTTCACCGTTGGCCGTCGAGCCATCGAGCAAAATGCCCCGCGCTTGAAGCTCGGCCACGGGCTCGCCGTGGCCTGGCAAACGCTCGCCAAGCATCTCGTAGTAAATGTCGTTGGGCGCGCTCATCAAAGGGATGCCTGCCATTTGCAAATCGTCCACGGTTTGCAGCAGGTTGTCACAGCTGAGGGCAATGTGCTGAATGCCCTCGCCGTTGAACTGCATGAGGTACTCCTCAATCTGGCCGCCTTGGCTGCCAGATTCTTCGTTCAATGGGATGCGGATCAATCCATCTGGCGCGGTCATGGCGCGACTGGTCAAGCCGGTGTACTCGCCTCGTATATCAAAGTAACGGATCTCCCGAAAGCCAAATATCTTTTCGTAAAAGTGGCCCCAAAAGCCCATGCGCCCCTTGTAGACGTTGTGGGTCAAGTGGTCGATTTTCAAAAGGCCATGGCCCCACGGATGCCGTTCTGCGCCCGAGACAAACTCGAAGTCGATGTCATAAATGCTTTTGCCGTCTTCAAACCGGTCGATCAAATACAAGGGGGCGCCACCAATGCCCTTGATGGCGGGCAGACGCAACTCCATCGGTCCGGTGGGCACCTCCAAGGGCTGAGCGCCCAAGTCCAAAGCGCGAGCGTAGGCTTTATGCGAGTCTTTGACCCGAAATGCCATGGCGCAGGCACTGGGCCCGTGCTCGGCGGCAAAGTAGCCCGCCAAGCTGCGCGGTTCGCGGTTGACAATGAAGTTGATGTCTCCTTGGCGGTAGAGCACCACATCTTTTGAGCGGTGGTGGGCCACCAAAGTAAAGCCCATTTTTTCGAACAAAGGTTCGATCAAGCCGCCTTGGGGCGACGCAAAC
>CANJUS010000034.1:0-8315 GCA_947477505.1 Comamonadaceae bacterium
CATTGCGTTGGAAACCAGCAAGGGCGATCTGCCCTTGGCCTTGGCATTGGGGTTGGTGCTGATGGCCGTGGTTTTGTTGTTGCACGCCTGGATGGCTTGGTTGCGCCGAGGAGCGGGCCACACCAGTGCCTGGGCGGCAGCATGAGCGCCTTGCTCAGCTTGCGCCAAGCCGACTGCCAACTGGGCCAGCATTGGGCTTTGCGCGGCATTGACTTGCAGATGGTGCATGGTGAGCGCATCGCTTTGGTGGGGGCCAATGGCAGCGGCAAAAGCACTTTGTTGCGGCTGTGCCATGGGCTGATCTCACCCCAGGCGGGTGAGCGTTGGACAGACCCTGCAGCCAAGCAGGCGATGGTGTTTCAGCGCCCGCACATGCTGCGCCTGCCAGTGCGCGCCCATGTGGCCTTGGGGCCTTGGTTGGCGGGCAAGCCTTGGCGCGAGGCCTGCGCCCTGGCCGAAGCGGCTTTGCAACAAGTGGGCATGCACGGAGCATGCCTCCAAAGGGCCAGCACTTTGTCGGGTGGGCAGCAGCAGCGTGTGGCGCTGGCGCGGGCCTGGGCTTTGCAACCGCGCTTGTTGCTGCTCGACGAGCCGACCTCGAGCTTGGACCCCAGCGCCAAGCGCGAGGTCGAGCAACTGTGGGTTCAGTTTTTGGCCAGCTCGGCCCCCGATGCACCGGTGAGCTGCATGTTCAGCAGCCACAACCTGGGCCAGGTCAAGCGCTTGGCCAGCCGGGTGATTTACCTCGAGCGTGGTCGCATCTTGGCCGACTTGCCAGTGCGCGAATTTTTTGACAGCGATTTATCGCACACGCATCCGCAAGCAGATTTGTTTTTAAAAGGGGAACTGAGATGAACATGGGTTTGACATCCACTGGGTCGCTGGTTCGGTGCAGTTTTTTGGGCCTGCTGCTGGCAGCCGCCGGCGTGGGCGCATGGGCGCAAAACACGTTGGTGATGGCCTCCACCACATCGACCGAGCAATCGGGATTGTTTGGCCATTTGCTGCCCGCTTTCAAAGCCGCCTCCGGCTTGGATGTGAAGGTGGTGGCCCTGGGCACGGGCCAGGCGCTGGACATGGGGCGGCGCGGCGACGCCGATGTGCTGTTTGTGCACGATCCGGTGGCCGAAGAAAAGCTGGTGGCCGATGGTTTTGGCTTGCAACGCTGGCCGGTGATGTACAACGACTTTGTGTTGATTGGCCCCGCCACCGACCCGGCCCAGGTGCGCGGCAAAGACATTGCACTGGCATTGCAAAAAGTCGCCCAAACCCAGGCCGCATTTGTTTCGCGTGGCGACAAAAGCGGCACCCATGCGGCCGAGTTGCGCTACTGGTCCATCGCGGGCATGACCAACATGGGCGTGGGCTACAAGGCTTGCGGTTGTGGCATGGGTCCGGCTTTGAACATGGCCGCCTCCATGGGCGCTTACGTGCTGGCCGATCGCGGCACTTGGTTGAGTTTTAAAAACCGCGCCGATTTGACGGTGCTGGTGCAAGGCGACGAGCGCTTGTTCAACCCTTATGGGGTGATCGCGGTCAACCCGGCCAAGCACCCGCATGTCAAGCTCAAAGAGGCACAGCGCTTCATCGATTGGGTCACTTCACCAGCAGGGCAGGCCCACATCGCGGCCTACAAAATCGGTGGTGAGCAATTGTTTTTCCCCAGCGCCAAGCGCTGAGGGCAAGGTGGTTCAACCGCGGGCGACCCAGGTTTGAAACGACCAAATGCCCGCCACCGTCAAAGCCAGCGATCCCAACAGGTGCAATGCGGCGGTGCCCAGCGCCAAGGTGTAGCGCGACTGCAAGAGCATGGCCACCACCTCGGCTGAAAAGCTGGAAAAGGTTGTCAGCGCGCCCAAAAAACCAGTGACCAGGGCCAAACGCCAGACCGGGTCGAGTTCGGGCAGGTGATCGAACAAGGCCACGCACACACCAATCAAATAAGCCCCCAAGAGATTGGCGGCCAAGGTGCCCCAAGGGATGGTGGCGCCCGTGTTGAACCACAGGCCCAATTGCCAGCGCGCCAATGCGCCCACGCATGCACCCAGGCAGATGGCCCACACCGCGATGCTCATTTGTTCTCGCCCATCACCATGTCGGGCAAAAAGGTGACGATTTGTGGAAACACGGTGACCAACACAATGCACACCACCAGGCACATGAAAAACGGGATGGCCGCACGGGCAATGGTGTTGCTGTCTTTGCCCGTCATGTTTTGCAGCACAAACAGGTTGAAGCCCACCGGTGGCGTGACCTCGGCAATTTCCACCAACAGCACAATAAAGATACCAAACCAGATCAAATCAAAACCGGCTTTTTGGATCATGGGCAGCACCACGGCACTGGTCAGCACGATCATGCTGATGCCATCCAGCGCGGTGCCCAAAATCAAATAGATGACGGTCAGCACCGCGATCAAGGCCAGGGGCGAGAGGTGCATGCCGTTGACCCATTCGGCGAGTTCTCTGGGTATCCCAGTGAAGGCCATGGTCTTGGTCAAAAAGGCTGCCCCGGCCAAGATGAACATGATCATGCAGCTCGAGCGCGCCGTGCCCATCAGCCCTTGTGTGAAGTTGGCCCAAGTCAGGCTGCGGCTCCACGCGGCCAGGGCCAGCGAGCCCACCACGCCATAGGCGGCGCATTCGGTGGCGGTGGCGTAGCCTGCGATCAGCACCCAGCAGATGAACACGATGAGCGCGCCACACGGAATGAGGTTGCCCGATAAGCGAATTTTTTCCATGAAGGTGGTGGGTGGGTCGGCCGCAGGCACCTTGTCCGGGTGGCGCCAACTCCACCACGCGATGTAGCCGCTGAACAAGGCCATCAGCAGCAAGCCCGGGGCAAAGCCAGCCAAGAAAATGCGGATGATGGACGCATCTGCCGCCACCGCGTACACCACCATGGTGATGGAGGGCGGGATCAAAATGCCCAGCGTGCCTGCGGTGGCCAGCGACCCCAGGGCCAGCTTTTCGTCGTAACCGCGGCGCATCAACTCGGGCAAGGCCACTTTGCTGATGGTCGCGCACGTGGCGGCAGACGAGCCCGATACCGAGCCAAAAATGCCGCAGCCCAAAATGGTGGTGTGCATCAACCGGCCGGGAACGCGGTTGAGCCAGGGGCGCAGGCCTTCAAACATTTCTTCGCTGAGTTTGGTGCGAAACAAAATTTCGCCCATCCAGATGAACAAGGGCAGGGCGGCCAATTCCCAACTGGCGTTGCTTTCCCAAAATGCCGAGAACAGGTTTTTACCGGGCTGTGTACTGGTGAAAAATGCTTGGCCGACCCAGCCGCAAATGGCCAAGGTCATGGCGATCCAAACGCCGCCGCTGAGCAGCAACAACATGATGAACAGCAGCAAGCCGCCTACCAGCAAGATGTCCACGTTCAGACCTCGGCAGAGAAGTCGCCACGGGCGTGGCGCTCTTGCACTTCACGCACATAGGTGGGCTCGCCGCCGCGCCAAACCAGCACCCACTCATCGAGCAAGGCCACCCACAGCAGCACCGAGCCAAAAGCAAAACTCAACTGGGGAATCCACAGCGGCATGGGCAACATGCCTTGGGCGATGTCGTTGAAAACCCAGCTCTCATGGGTGAACATGCAAGCCGACCACGCCAAGTAACCGGTGGCCACCAGGCCCACGCTCAAAGCGGTGATTTCCATGCGCCGGCGATGGGCCGGCGAGACGTGCTCGAGCAGCAAGGTCACGCGCACAAAGTCGCCGTGTTTGAAGGCGTGAGCCATGGTCAAAAAAGCGGCCGCTGCACAGCACCAAGACACCACATCATTGACCGCGCCGGTGCGCATGCCCAACTCGCGCAGCAGGCTTTGACCCACCATCAAAACGGCGATCGCCAAAATGAAAAAAGCACCCAAGGCGCCTGCAGCCAAGTACAGGCGATCGAGTGCGCGTCGCCACATTTATTTTTTCGCCGGTGCGGCTTTGGGGGCAGACTTTAAGAAGGCCGCGACCATGGCCTCGCCGTCGGGGCCGGCACGCTTTTGCCAGTCGGTGAGCATGATGGCGCCGACTTGTTTCAAGTCGCTCATCAGCTTGGGCGAGGGGGTCATGATCTTCATGCCTTTTTCGGCCAGGGCCTTTTTGTACCAGTCGTTCTTCTCCTCGCTCACCTTCCAGCCACGGGCTTCGGCGTCTGCAGCGGCTTTGGTCAAAGCGGCCTGGGTGGCGGAGTCGAGAGCATCAAAAGCCTTGCGGTTGACGATGACCGCGTTTTTGGGCAACCAAGCCTGGGTGTCGTAGAAGTACTTGATGCTCTCGTAGGTTTTGGTGTCGTATCCGGTGGAGCCCGAACTCATGTAGCTTTCCACCACCCCAGTGGCCAGGGCTTGCGACAACTCGGCAGCTTGGATGGTCACGGGTTGGGCGCCAATCAGCTCGGCGATCTTGCCCGTGGCCGGGCTGTAAGCGCGCCATTTCAGGCCACGCATATCGGCCACCGAGGCGATTTCTTTTTTCACATAAATGCCTTGCGGGGGCCAGGCCACAGCGTAGAGCAACTTCATGCCTTGGGCGGCCAGCAATTTGTCGGTGAAGGGCTTTTGTGCATCGGCCAGGCGCTTGGACTCGGCATAGCTGGTGGCCAAAAACGGGATGCCGTCTGCCCCATACATGGGGTTTTCGTTTTCAAAATTAACCAACAGCACCTCGCCAATTTGGGCCTGACCGCCTTGCACGGCGCGTTTGATCTCGTTGGCTTTGAATAAAGACGCATTGGCATGCACCGTGATCTTGAGCTTGCCGCCGGTGGCTTTGTCCACATCGTTGGCAAACTGAATCAGGGTTTCGGTGTGGAAATTGCTGGCCGGATAGGCCGCAGGCAAGTCCCATTTGGTTTGGGCCATCAGGGTCGAAGACATGGCCAAGGTGAGGGCGGTTGATACCAGCAGTCGGGTGTTCATCAAGGGCTCCTAGGGGGTGTTCTGAGAACCTCAACTGTAACCGCTGTGACACACATGATGAAGCGGTCTGCGCTGCCCCACAAAACACCTCAAATGCGGCTGAAGTACTCGTTTCGCTGAAACGCCAGCTTGTCATCAGCCTGTTCAAAGCGCTGCCACTCCAACTGCTTGATGCCGCAGAGCAGCGACACAAAGCCCGGGCCAAAGGCGTTGACCAAATGTATGTCGGCTTTCAAGGCGGCCAGGGCTTGGCCCAAATCGGTGGGCAGCATGGGGTTGCCTTGGCCGTAGGGGGACTCGGTGGCTGTAGGGGGCTTCAAGCCCCGCGCGATGCCGTCCAAGCCCGCATGGATTTGCGAGGCCATGTACAAATAGGGGTTGGCGGCAGGTTCGCCAATGCGGTTTTCGATCCGGGTGGCCGGGTCTTGTGCTTGGCCTATCACGCGCAGCATGGCCCCACGGTTGTCGCGCCCCCACACGGCCGCTTGCGGCGCCAGTGCCAGTGGGCGAAAGCGGCCGTAGCCATTGGCCGTGGGCGTGCAAAACAACAAAGACCCGGCGGCATGGTCCAGCAAGCCCGCCAGGTATTGCGCTCCCAAGGGCGACAAACTGTGCTCGGCATCTCGCGCTGCGCTGCCCGGTGCCGGTGCATCGCGCTCAAACAAGTTGGTGCCGCTGGCCATGTCCACCAGCGATTGGTGCAAGTGCCAACCGCTGGACATGATGTGCTCAAACGGCGGGCGGCACATGAAGCTCGCCCAATAACCGGCGCGGGCCAAAGCTTGGCGCACCCCATTGCGAAAACGCACCATGTTATCGGCCGCGCGCAAGGCGTCGGTGGGGGCAAACACGGCTTCGACTTGGCTGGGGCCCAGCTCAATTTCCAGCGACAGCAAGGGCAGGCCCATGCCTTGGGCGGTGTGCTGCACGATGCGCAAGGCCTCATGGGCGGTGTCGCTGTGGGCTTCGCTGAGCAAGGCACAACCCGGGTGGATCAAGTCAACCTCGGGCGGCGGTCCCGGCCAGGCGGCTTGCTGCGGGTCGGTGTGGGGCCCAGGGCCACGCAAGCGGTAGATGTGAAACTCCACCTCCAAGCCGCATTGCATGCCCCAGCCTTTGGCGTGCAGTTGCGCCAGGGCCGCTTGCAACACGCGCCGGCTGTCCCAGTCCACGGGGGTGCCGTCTTGGAACCAGGGCTGGCATTGCACCCAACCCACTTCGGGTGCCCAGGGCAATCGGTGCAGTTCGATGTCTTGCGCCAGCAGCGTGACGTTGTTGCCCTGGCCAAAGCCTTGCAAGCCGTCGGTGCCACCGGGCTCAAAAACCTTGAACGCCGTGCGGTCCGAGGTGTCTTTGAGCATCAAGGTGCTGACCATGCCCACGCCATTGCGCAGTGCGCCCTCGACCGCATCGGGCATCAGGGTTTTGCTGCGGGTGGTGCCGTGGATGTCGCACCACACAAAGCGCACTTGTTCCAGCGCGTGCTCGCGCATGCGTTGCAAGGCCTTTTGCAAGGCTTGTTCACGCTGTGGGCTGTGCACGCCGCAGCGGTGCGAAAAATCGGTTGGCTTCATTGGCGCTGCGTCATGCCGTGTCTTTGGCGGGTTGCGCGCTGGCCATCCACGGGCAGGCCGCGTGTTTGGCTTGGGCTTGGTCGCGCCACCAAGTCGCCCAGGTGCCGGCCGGGGCAATGCCGTCCACGGTGTCGGGCCCGGTGCGCTGCAGGGCCACATCGGTCAAGGCCACGCCGGGGGCGGTGCCACCACTTTCCACGCTGTCGATGGCTTGCATCAACTCGCGCCGGTTGGCCATGATCAATTTGTCGCTGGTGCCCAAGTGCTCGCGGGTGCGGTCCTGGATTGCGCCCATGCTCTCCACCGCCCATTGGTCGTGCACATTGATGTCGTCTTCGCCCATGCCCAAATAGGTTTGATCGCGTTGCTCTTCGGGGTTAAAGCCCCATTGGTTGTGCCGCCCTGACACTGGGAGGTAGTCGGGCAAACTGATGTAAGGGGCACGCTGCGCGCGCATCGCAGCGCCGTCCAGGGGTTGATCGAAACTGGTGAAAAACGAGTACCAATAGGTGTGGGTGTCGTCCACGGGCACATGCATTTGTGTGATGGTCATCGTGGCCGACAAGGGGATGACAAAGGTGCTGGGAAAAATGGATTGGGTGATGCGCACATGGGTCAACTCGTCGGTCATGGGCCTGCGAGAGGTGATTTGCATGCCCTGGGGCGTGGGTTCGAACCCAATGTCGGGCCGGTAAAACTCGCGCATGATGCGCGTCATCGGCCAGGCTTGGCCATCGACCAACCCGACGCTGGCGCTGCGAAACTGTTTACCCCCGGCGTTATCGCCAATGGTGCTCAAATCTTCGTCGTGCAAAAAGCGGTGCAAAAACGAGGGGTGTGCCGGGTCAATGCCCACCTCAAAACACTGCAACCAGTTGGCATGCCACAGGCCCTTGAAGGCAAAGCTGTGGCTGGCCGGAGCCAAAAAAGCGTCGATGGCGGGCAAGGGGGGCGGTGCCACATTGGTGGGCCCCATCCAGGCAAACACCACACCGTTGCGCTCTGCCACGGGGTAGCTGCGTTGTTGAACACGGTCACACAAACGGCTGCCCAGGGGCTCTGCGGGTGTGTCCAGGCAGCGGCCATGGACATCGAACTTCCAACCATGAAAGGGGCAGCGCAGCCCGTCGCCCTCGTGGCGGCCAAAGGATAAATCAGCGCCCCGGTGCGGGCAGTCGCGGTCGATCAAGCCCCAGCGTTGTTGATCGTCCTTGAACAACACCAGATCTTGGCCCATCAAGCGCAGGGCTTTGACCGGGCGGCGCGCCATGCGCGCATCCAGCGCCGGGTTGAACTCATCGACCAGTGCGGCCGGTTGCCAATAGCGGCGCAGCAGTTGGCCAGCAGGGGTGCCCGGACCCACCCGGGTGATGCGTTCGTTGAGTTCGGCTTTCATGGCGTGTGCTGAGAGTGGCTAAGAGGGGCAAACGATAACAGCGAATGGCCTGGGCATCAACGGGGCTTTGGTGTGCTCTAAAGCATCGGATTGACGTTCCCAGGCTTTTGGATGAAAGGCCCAAACGTCTTAGCGCTAGGGACTGGGATAAATGGTGTGAGACAGATGCGCACCGTTTTGATTTACCTTGACCAACACCATGTCGCCCACCCCCACCACCTTGCCGGTGAAGGCCTGGATATTGACATGGTGCGTCACCAAGATGCGTGGCGTTTTGGAGGCCTTGGCCAATTCATTTTTAATGAAGCCTTCCAATGCTTTGGTTTGTTTCTTTTCTAGGCCCATATCGTCGAAAAATGATCCGAGTGAAGGCTCGGTCTTGACGGCACCTTTGTTCAAAAGATGAGCGGTGTCCAAACATCTGC
>CANJUS010000035.1:0-8278 GCA_947477505.1 Comamonadaceae bacterium
CGGCGGCCTGCGCGAGAAAGACGTGGTGCTGCAGATCGGCCTGGCCCTGCGCAACCGGCTGAACAGCCTGAACGGCATGCGCGCCATGCTCACCCGCGATGCCGACTTCTTCATCCCATTGCAGCAGCGGGTCCAAAAAGCCCGCCGGGTGCAAGCCGATTTGTTCATCAGCATCCATGCCGATGCGTTTTTCACCCCGCAGGCGCGTGGTGCCAGTGTGTTCGCCCTGAGCCAAGGCGCGGCTTCGAGCGCCGCTGCCAAATGGATGGCCGGGCAGGAAAACCGCGCCGACGACATTGGCGGCCTGAACATCAAAACCCAAGACGCGCATGTACAACATGCTTTGTTTGACATGAGCACCACGGCGCAAATCAACGACAGCTTGAAACTGGGCCAAGAGATGTTGGGCCAAATGCGCCAATTGATCAAATTGCACAAACCCACGGTAGAACAAGCCGGTTTTGCGGTGCTCAAAGCCCCCGACATCCCCAGCGTGCTGGTCGAGACCGGGTTCATCAGCAACCCCGACGAAGAGCTGCGCTTGGCCAGCGATGCCTATCAAGAGCAACTGGCAGAGGCCTTGATGCGCAGCATTGAGCGCTACTTCCAGCGCAACCCACCGTTGGCACGCAACCGATCGGCTTGAACCATGGCCAGGACTTGTCCCCCACAATGACCCCCTTTATCTCCACCCTGAAACCGAAGGATTCCCCATGAAAGCAGCCTGGTATACCCACAACGGCGAAGCCAAAGACGTGTTGGTCGTTGGTGACATGCCCACCCCCGAAGCCGGTCCCGGTGAAGTGCGGGTCCAATTGAAAACCTCTGGTGTGAACCCCTCGGATGTGAAAAACCGCAAAGGCCGTCCCCTGGTGGGCGAGCGCTACATCCCCCACAGCGATGGGGCTGGTGTGATCGATCAAGTCGGCGCGGGCGTGGATGCGGCCCGCATGGGCCAGCGGGTTTGGACATGGAACGCCCAATACAAGCGCCCCTATGGCACGGCGGCCCAGTACATCGTGCTGCCCCAGGACCAAGCACATCCCTTGCCCGAGGGCACCGACTTTGCAGCCGGTGCTTGCATGGGCATTCCAGGACTGACCGCCTTGCAAGCCGTGCATTTGGCGGGGGACTTGAAAGGAAAAACCGTGTTGGTCACTGGTGCCCCCTCAGCCGTGGGCCACTATGCGTCCCAAATGGCCTTGCTGGCAGGCGCTCGGGTGATTGGCACGGCTGGGTCACAGGCCAAGGCCGATCACGCCATCAGCGTGGGGGTGAAAGACTGGATCAATTACAAAACCGAATCGGTGCCCGAGCGTGTCAAAAGCTTGACCAACGGCAAAGGGGTGGACGCCATCATCGACCTGGATTTTTCCACCACCGCCACCTGGCTGCCACAGGGTGTATTGGCACCAAACGGACAGTTGATTTGCTACGGATCAAACAGCGCCGAGACCACGCTGAGCTTTCGACCCTTGCTGATCAATGCCTATCAGCTGAAGTTTTTCATCGTCTATGAGTTGAACGCGGCAGACCGCGCACGCTGCTTGGCAGACCTCAATCACTTGTTGGCCCAGAAAAAACTGGTCCACGGCATTGGCCCGCGGTTTTCACTCGCTCAAATTGTCCAAGCGCACGAATGCGTGGAGGCTGGGCGCGACATTGGCAACGTGGTGATTGATATTTGATCCAATTCTGATTGGCCGCTGAAGCCCCTGCCGTGGTCGCGCGGGGGGGCTTTCAATGGGGCGCGCGTGAGGCCCGGTAGGAGCCAATGATGGCCACCAAACCGGGCACCACAATCAGACCCCAGATGATGATTTGCAGGTTTTTGCGCACCACCTCCAAGTTGCCAAACAAATAACCAGCACCGCACAAACCCAACACCCAAATCAACGCGCCCACCACATTGAACAAAGTGAAACGGGCGCGGTCCATGTCGGCCACGCCCGCCACAAATGGCGCAAAGGTCCGCACAAAGGGCATGAAACGCGCCAACACCAGCGTGATGGGGCCGTGGCGCTGATAAAAAGCATGTGCTTGGTCAAAGGCGCGGCGATTGAACCAGCGGGCGTTTTCCCACGCAAACACCCGAACGCCCACGCGCTGCCCGATCGAAAAATTGCACTGGTCGCCCAATATGGCCGCCGCCAACAAGACCCCCATGGCCAGGGGCAAACTCATCAAATCCGCACCACACAAAGCCCCGGTGATGAAAAGCAAAGAGTCGCCGGGCAAAAAAGGCATCACCACCACGCCAGTTTCAACAAAAACTATCGCAAACAACAGGGCATAGACCCAGACCCCGTGGGTTTGCACAAACACGCCAATGTGGCGGTCCACGTGCAACACAAAATCCATCAAATAAGTGATCAGTTCCATGGATGTCCTTTGCGCAATTATCGTTGTTGCCACAGCCCTAAAATGCCCCAGTGACAAACCCTCCCCCATCGCCGCACCCCATCCGCGAGCTCCCCGATGAACTGATCAGCCAAATCGCTGCCGGCGAGGTGGTCGAGCGCCCCGCATCGGTGCTGCGCGAGTTGCTCGACAACGCGCTAGACGCTGGGGCGACGCAAATTTCGGTGCGCTTGCTCGCTGGCGGGGTGCGCCTGATCAGCGTCGAAGACAACGGCTGGGGCATTGCCCCCGAGCAATTGGCGGTCGCGCTCAAACGCCATGCCACCAGCAAAATCAGCAACTTGCAAGACCTGGAGTCGGTCTCGACCATGGGCTTTCGCGGCGAAGCACTGGCGGCCATTGCCTCGGTATCTGACCTGAGCTTGACCTCTCGCACCCATGCCCAGCCCCACGCCATGGTGTTGCAAGCACGCACCGGTGAAATTCACCCAGCAGCCCGCGAAGTGGGCACCACGGTGGAGGTACAAGACTTGTTCTTCAATACACCGGCCCGGCGCAAATTTCTGAAAACCGACGCCACCGAACTGGCCCATTGCCTGGACACGGTGCGTCGCCATGCCTTGGCCCGTCCAGATGTGGGTTTTTCGATCTGGCATGAGGGGAAAAGCCTGTCTCAGTGGCGTGCCCACAGCGGTGCAGAAGCGATTTCCTTGCGCATGAGCGATGTGTTGGGCGAGCCTTTTTTGACCGAATCGGTGCGCGTCAACTTCAGCGCAGGGCCCATGCGGGTACATGGCTTTGCGGGCACGCCCGCTGCCTCACGCGCGCGGGCCGACCAGCAATTTGCTTATGTCAATGGCCGCTTTGTGCGCGACAAAGTCATCGCCCATGGTGTGCGCAGTGCCTATGACGACGTGCTGCACGGCCAGCGCCAAGCAGTCTATGTGTTGTTTGTGGAAATCGATCCGGCCCGCGTTGACGTCAACGTGCACCCGACCAAAATTGAAGTGCGTTTTCGCGACAGCCGTGAAGTGCACCAAGCGGTGCGCACCGCCGTGGACAACGCCTTGGCCTTGCCTCGCTTGGGTCAAACCGCAAACCCAATTGAGTCCCCTCTGCCCCCCTCAGCACCTCGAACAGGCAGTTGGCCCCAAACGCGCCTGGACTGGTCTGTGGGTCACCGGGTGGCAGAACTCGATGCCCTGTGGGGCGCTGCCCAACCTGCCAGCGCGCCGGGCGGTTCAGCTCAATGGCTGCAAGACCAGCCCTTGCCAACCGCCAACCGGGTTGCCCCATCAAACCCGTTTCAGCCCGGGCACGCAGAACCCGCCTCGGCCTTGGCCAACAGCGCCCCCACCGATTGGCCGCTGGGCAGGGCACTGGCTCAATTGCAAGGCATTTACATCTTGGCCGAAAACGAGCTTGGCCTGATCGTGGTGGACATGCATGCCGCCCATGAGCGGGTCGTGTACGAGCGGCTCAAAACCCAATGGGATGGCCAAGGCATTGAATGCCAACCGCTGTTGATCCCGGCCAGCTTTCAAGCCTCAGCCCAGGAAGTCGCTTGTGTGGAATCCAACCCCGAAGCATTGCACCGTTTGGGCCTGGAAATATCGGTCCTGTCCCCTGCCTCACTGGCCGTGCGCAGTGTGCCCAACAGCCTGGCCCAAGGCGATGCGGTGGCACTGGCGCGCAGCGTTCTGGAAGAGTTGCAAGCGCACGGTGCCAGCCAAGTGCTCGAGCGTGCGCGCAACGAAACCCTCTCCACCATGGCCTGCCACAGCGCGGTGCGCGCCAACCGCCGGCTCACCATCGACGAGATGAATGCCTTGCTGCGCCAAATGGAGGCCACAGAACGTGCCGACCAACGCAACCATGGTCGACCAACATGGCGGCAAATCAGCGTGGCTGAACTGGATGCGCTTTTCATGCGTGGGCGCTGACATGAAGCGCATGAGCGAGCCCATGCTCATCACCTTGCTGTCATTGCTGGTGGGCACCATGCCCATCTGCACCGATCTGTACCTGCCCGCCTTGCCCACCTTGAAGGTGGACTTGGGGGCCACCATGGCGCAAGCCCAGTTGACCTTGACGGGCATGCTGTTGGCGTTTGGCGTGTCTCAGTTGTTTTGGGGCCCTTTGTCGGACCGCTGGGGGCGTCGCCCGGTGCTGCTGACGGGCTTGTCAGCGTTCACCTTGGCAGGCGCTTTTTGTGTCATGGCGCCTTCCATTGAGCAGTTGATCTTGTGGCGCACCATCCAAGGCGCGGCCATGGGTTCGGTGGTGATGTGTGCCCGGGCCATCGTGCGCGATGGCTTCAGCCCAGCCGAGGGTGCGCGGCTGATGTCCAAAGCTTTCACCGGTTTGGGCGTGATTTTGTGCCTGAGCGCGCCCCTGGGCGGGTGGCTGGCGGCCTACACCGGCTGGCGATCGGCCTTGAGTGTGTTGGTGATCTATGGTGCCGCCACGGGTTTGCTGGTGTGGGGCCAATTTCGCGAAAGCTTGCACACGCCCGACCCCCGTGCGTTGCAATGGCGGGTGCTCAGTGGCAATTGGCTGCGCTTTTTGGCCAACCCCAGTTTTCGCGCTTACACCTTGCTCTCGATGTGCACCTATGGCTACTTGTTCACCTACCTGGCCTCGTCCTCCTTTGTGTTTATCCATGTGATGGGTTTGACCAATTTGCAATATGGTTTGATCTTGCTGTGCTCCACCTCGTCTTACATCGTGGGGACATGGATGTGTCGTCGCTGGCTGGCGCGTTGGGGCTTGCGCAAATCGATAATCTTGGCCGGGGGCATGACCCTCAGTGGCGGCATTGCTTTGGCCATTTGTGCCCACATCCCTGACACCGGCGTGCCTGGGTTGATCTTGCCCTTCATGCTGATCATGCTCGCGCACGGCGTGCACCAACCGATTGGCCAAACCGGTGCGGTGGGCCCATTCCCGGATGCCGCCGGTGCGGCCTCTGCCATGGGTGGATTTTTGATGATGCTGGTGGCCTTTGGCTGCGGCACTTGGTTGGGCCACAGCATGGATGGCACCGTGTTTCCCATGGCGCATGGCATTTTGTTTTGGTGTGTGGCAGTGGCCTGGGTGGCCTGGGTGCTGATTCAAAAGGACAAAACCCTGGATGGCCACTGACGCGCCCATAGCTGCGGCCCAAGGCCATTGGCCCTGGCCTTGGGATTGGGTGGGTTTGGCCGGACCCACGGCCAGCGGCAAGTCGGCCATTGCCATGGCCATCGCGCGCGAGATGCCCATAGAGATCATCAGCGTGGACTCGGCCTTGGTGTACCGCGGCATGGACGTGGGCAGCGCCAAACCCAGCACCGAAGAACGAGCCCAGGTGCCACACCACCTGATCGACGTGTGTGACCCGCTGCAGTCGCACAGCGCCGCCGACTTTGTGCGCGCGGCCAACGCCCTGATCCCAGCCATTCAACAGCGTGGACGCTTGCCCGTGTTGGTGGGCGGGACCATGCTTTACTTCAAAGCCTTGATCGAAGGGCTGGACCCCATGCCCGCCTCGGACGCAGTGGTTCGATCTGACATTGAGTCTCAAGCCCTGCGCGAAGGCTGGCCGGCCATGCATGCCTTGCTGGCCGAGGTCGACCCGGATGCGGCCCAACGCCTTTCCCCCCACGATGCCCAGCGCATCAGCCGCGCGCTGGAGGTGTGGCGCATCAGCGGCCGCCCTTTGTCAGCGCATTTCAGTCCCAAACTGGCGGTGCAAACACCTGGCGCATTGCGCGATGCCACTGGCCGGCGCGCCTTGCTGTTGTCACTGGAACCTGAACAACGGTCCTGGCTGCACCAGCGCATCGAGACCCGGTTTGACCACATGTTGGCCCAAGGCCTGTTGGCCGAGGTTTTGCGGTTGCGCGCCCTGCCAGGCTGGCAGGAACACGCCCCAGCGATGAGGTGCGTGGGTTACCGGCAAGCTTGGCCTGTGCTGGCCCATTGGCACGCCCAGGGGTGGACAGACGATCAACTGTTGACTGCACTGCGCCCATTTGAGGTGGATGGCAGTTCCCAAGCAGTGCCAAAGGGGACAGGGGTGGTTTCCCATGAACCGGCCCTGATGGTCGGCCTGAGCCAATGGCGAAGCACATCGCTGGCGGCCACTCGGCAGTTGGCCAAGCGTCAATTGACTTGGCTCAGGGGCATGACCGAACGACAGGCGGTGCCCTGCGATGCCCCCGATGCGCTCGAGCGTGTGCTTGGTTTGGTGCGATCGGGCCAACCGACGCTGGGGACTTTCCTGCCGGTCAGTGCACCGGGCCTTTGAGGGCGGCGGGCATGGGCAGGCTGACCACGGCAATGCCCTCATCTATCAGCGACTCCGACTCCGCAGGTGTGACTTGGCCACGGATATTGCGCTCTGGCTTTTCACCGTAATGGATCTTGCGCGCTTCCTCAGCAAAACCTGCACCCACGTCCTCGGTGTTTTGCAAGACGTGCTGCACCACCTTCATCCAAGCTTGGTTTAACTGCGCCATGGTGGCCACGCCTGAATCCTGAGGTGGGGGGGGTGTCTCGGCGCTGGCGCTGTCAGAAACGGTGGGCAATGGTTCGCGCAATGAAGTGCTCAGGTTCAGGCGCGGTGCGCTCAGCAATTTGGTGACCTCGCGGTCACCACACAGCGGGCACTCCACCAAACCGCGCGCGAGTTGCGCTTGAAAGTCGCCCTCAGAACCAAACCATCCCTCAAAGGCATGGCCGTGTTGACACTGGAGATCGAGAACCTTCATGGGACGCAATTATCCAGCATGAGGCGCCCCGTCATGGAGCGGTATGTTGATCCGCTTGCCATTGCAAGGGCCATTGTCCGTTAAGGTAGTTTTGCAGCCACAACGCACCAGCCAGGGTTTTGCTGTCGGTGATCAGTCCTTGTTGACAGGCCGCGAAGAAGTCTTGCGTGTCCATGGCCAGGACATCCAAGTGCTCACCCACGTCAAGCGAGCGCGGCCCTGCGGTTAAACCACGGGCAAACCAAATGTCAATGAACTCGGTGGAGTAACTGATCACCGGGTGCATCACACCCGCATGGGCCCAGTGCGTGGCCGTGTACCCCGTCTCCTCACGCAGTTCGCGGCGGGCGCAATCCAACACCAACTCTGCGGCATCGAGTTTGCCTGCCGGGAACTCCAGCATGACCTGCTGCATGGGATAACGGTATTGGCGCTCCATCAACAACCGACCATCATCGAGCAGGGGAATGATCATCACCGCGCCTGGATGGGTCACAAATTCACGTGTGGCGGTGCCGCCAGAGGGCAAACGAACGGTGTCCCTGAAAGCATGCAGAAAGTGCCCTTTGAACAACTCCTGGCTGTCGATGCGGTGTTCGATCAGGTGCTCATCTGACACGGCTTAGCTCCAGCGTGAACAGGCAAAGAAGCCGTCCAGGGGCCGCGCGCAGCGGCTCAACTGCCCAGGGTGCGCACAATGGCTTGCGCGCACAAGGCCATCAAACCACCCGGCATCAAGCCCAGCAGCAGCACCAATGCCCCGTTGATGGACAACACCACGCGCACATCCAAAGGCGCAGAAACGGTGGTGGCCGTCAATGGCGGGTCAAAGTACATGACCTTGATCACGCGCAAGTAATAAAAAGACCCGATCAGGGACATCAAAACCGCAAACACCGCCAGCCACAAAGCCCAGCTGCTGCCAGTTGAGACCAAGGCTTGCAACACCGACAACTTGGCATAAAAGCCCACCATGGGTGGCACCCCCGCCAATGAGAACAAACAAATCGCCATCACCGCTGCATACAAGGGGCTGCGTTGATTCAAACCAGCGAGATCGGAGACCTCTTCGCTTTCAAACCCATCGCGCGCCAACAGCAAGATGACCCCGAAGGTTGCCAGCGTGGTCAGCACATAGGTGACCACATAAAACATGGAGGAGC
>CANJUS010000036.1:0-8240 GCA_947477505.1 Comamonadaceae bacterium
GGTGCTGGTGGGCAGTGCCTTGGGCGTGTTCGCCTACGTCGTGGGCCGCGCCGACTTCTCGCGCTACCTGCTGTTCCCGCACATCCCGGGTGCGGGCGAGCTGCTGGTGTTCTGCGCCGCCATGGCCGGTGCGGGCTTGGCGTTTTTGTGGTTCAACACCCACCCGGCGCAGGTGTTCATGGGCGACGTGGGCGCACTCGCATTGGGGGCTGCTTTGGGCACCATCGCTGTGATCGTGCGGCAAGAAATTGTGTTGGCCATCATGGGTGGCATTTTTGTGGTTGAGGCGCTATCGGTCATGGCCCAGGTCAGCTACTTCAAATACACCAAGCGCAAATACGGTGAGGGGCGACGCATCCTCAAGATGGCCCCACTGCACCACCATTTTGAAAAATCCGGCTGGAAAGAAACCCAGGTGGTGGTGCGCTTTTGGATCATCACCATGTTGTTGTGCCTGATCGGCTTGTCTACCTTGAAACTCAGATGAGCAGCGCACACACCTCTTCTTTGCAAGACCAAGCCGTGCTGGTCCTGGGCCTGGGCCAGTCTGGTTTGGCGATGGCGCGCTGGTGCGCCCAGCTTGGGGCCCGCGTGTGGGTGCAAGACACCCGTGCAGAGCCGCCGGGCTTGGCCGAATTGCACGCCCATGCGCCGCAAGCCCAGTTCGTCTCAGGTGCCTTCGACCCCGCCGTGCTGAATGCGCACGGCATCCGGGCGGTGTTCAAAAGCCCAGGCTTGTCGCCCGCAGAGGTGGCCTGCGTGTGGCAAGCCGCCAGCGAAGCGGGTTTGTGGGTGGGCACCGAGCTGAGTTTATTTGTGCACGCTTTGAATGAGGCGCAGGCCCACACAGGCTACGCCCCCCAGGTGCTGGCCATCACCGGCACCAATGGCAAAACCACGGTCACCGCGCTGACCACGCGGCTGCTCAAAGCCGCTGGCAAAGACGTGGCCATGGCCGGCAACATTGGCCCCAATTTGCTCGACACCTGGCGTGAGCGCCAAGCCGGTGCAGGCCTGCCTGCGGTGTGGGTGCTGGAGTTGTCGAGCTTTCAGCTCGATGGCGTGGATGGCTTTGAACCCACGGCGGCCACGGTGCTCAATCTGACCGAAGACCACTTGGACTGGCATGGCGACATGGCCGCTTATTGCGCGGCCAAGGCCCGCATTGTGGGCACCAGTGGGTTGCTGGTGCTCAACCGCAGCGATGCGCGGGTGATGGCCTTGCAGCCCGCCAGCGACCCCACCAAAAAGAAGAAAACCATCGAACGTGAAGTGGCCACCTTTGGGGCCGATGTGCCCCAACAAGCCGGTGACTGGGGGCTGGAAAACGTCAACGGCATGGGCTGGTTGGTGCGATTGATTGAGCGCGAAGGCGGACGCAAAAAGGCCCGCGTTGGTGCACCCGAGCACGAGGGCTATGACGACGACGCCCCCTACATGCAGCGGTTGATGCCTGTTGAAGCCTTGCGCATCAAAGGCCAGCACAACGCCCTCAACGCCTTGGCCGCACTGGCGCTGGCCAGCCACACCCAAGCCCCGTTGGGGCCCATGCTGTACGCCTTGCGCGAATACCGTGGCGAACCGCACCGCGCCACCACCGTGGCCGTGGTGCAAGACGTGGAGTACATCAACGACAGCAAAGGCACCAATGTGGGGGCCACGGTGGCCGCGCTGCAAGGCCTGGGGGCTGAACGCCGCTTGGTGCTGATCGCCGGTGGCGAGGGCAAGGGGCAAGACTTTTCGCCCTTGGCCGTGGCGGTGGCGCGCCACGCCCGCGCGGTGGTGCTCATTGGGCGCGATGCGCCGCTGCTGCGCCAAGCACTGCAAGGCACGGGCGTGCCCTTGATCGATGCCGACACCATGACCGAAGCGGTGCAGCGCGCTGCCGAGCAAGCGCAGGCATCTGACGCGGTGCTGCTGTCGCCTGCCTGTGCCAGCTTTGACATGTTTGCCCACTACGTGCAGCGTGGCGAAGTCTTCGCCGAGGCGGTGCAAGCCTTGGCCTTGCAAGCCGGTGTGGCATGGGAGGGCGCAGCATGAGCGCGCTGGCGCACAAATGGGGCGACGTGTGGAGCCGCTGGCGCGGCACGGCACCGGCCGAAGGGCCTGACGCCTTGCCGGTGCGCGTGCATGGCACCGAATTCACCCGCACCCGTGCAGCACCGGCGCGGGTCAAAGGCTTTGACCAACCGCTGATTTGGGTCACGGTCACTTTGTTGTTGTGGGGCTTGGTGATGGTGTATTCGGCCTCCATTGCCATGCCTGACAACCCGCGCTTTGGCAATTACGCACAAAGTCATTTTTTGTTGCGCCACATCGCCGCCATTGGCGTGGCCTTGGTGGTGGCCTCACTGGCCTATCAGGTGCCCATGGACACCTGGGACAAATGGGCGCCGTGGTTGTTCATTGCCTCGTTGTTGCTGCTCATCGTGGTGCTCATTCCCGGCATTGGCAAAGAGGTCAATGGGGCGCGCCGCTGGATTGCCTTGGGCTTCATGAACTTTCAACCCTCGGAGTTGGCCAAACTCGGGGTGCTTTTGTACGCCGCCAATTACATGGTGCGCAAGATGGAGGTGAAGGAAAAGTTCTTCAGCGCCGTGCTGCCCATGGGCGTGGCCGTGGCGGTGGTGGGCTCGTTGCTGCTGGCCGAACCCGACATGGGTGCCTTCATGGTGATCGCCATGATCGCCATGGGCATTTTGTTTTTGGGCGGGGTCAATGCCCGCATGTTCTTTTTGATCGCCTTCGTGTTGCTCATCGCCTTTGTGCTGATGATCGCTTTGAGCGAGTGGCGGCGCGAACGCATTTTTGCTTACCTCAACCCCTGGGACGAAAAATACGCGCTGGGCAAGGGTTACCAGTTGTCGCATTCGCTCATCGCCATTGGCCGCGGTGAGATATTTGGCGTCGGCTTGGGCGGCAGTGTGGAAAAACTGCATTGGTTGCCCGAGGCCCACACCGACTTTTTGCTGGCCGTCATTGGCGAAGAATTTGGTTTTGTCGGTGTGCTGATCATGATCGCTTTGTTCCTGTGGTTGACCCGGCGCATCATGCACATTGGCCGCCAGGCGATCGCCATGGACCGCGTGTTCTCGGGCCTGGTGGCGCAAGGGGTGGGCGTGTGGATGGGCTTTCAGGCCTTCATCAACATGGGCGTGAACTTGGGCGCCTTGCCCACCAAGGGCTTGACCCTGCCTTTGATGAGCTTTGGGGGCTCGGCCATTTTGCTCAACCTGATTGCCATCGCCATGGTGTTGCGGGTGGACCATGAGAACCGACAACTCATGCACGGGGGTCGGGTATGAGCGCGGGTGTGGCACTGATCATGGCCGGCGGCACGGGCGGGCACATTTTCCCTGGCTTGGCCGTGGCCCAAGGTTTGCGTGAACGCGGCTGGCGCGTGCATTGGCTGGGCGCACCGGCGCCAAGCATGGAAAGCCGCTTGGTGCCGCCCCAAGGCTTTGCTTTTGAAGCGGTGCAATTTGGCGGTGTGCGCGGCAAGGGCTGGGCCAGTTGGTTGGGCGTGCCCGCCAAGTTGACCAAGGCCTTGTGGCAAAGCCTGCAAGTCATGCGCCGACTGCGCCCGGATGTGGTGGTGGGCTTGGGCGGCTACATCAGCTTTCCCGGCGGCATGGTGGGTGTGCTGTGCGGCCGCCCCTTGGTGTTGCACGAGCAAAATTCAGTGGCGGGCATGGCCAACCGTTGGCTCAGCCGCGTGGCCGATCGGGTGTTTTGTGCCTTTCCCCGCGCCATCGCCAAAGGCGAATGGATCGGCAACCCCTTGCGTGCATCGTTTGCCCAGCAAGCTGCACCAGCGGTGCGTTTTGCCCAGCGCAGTGGCCCCTTGCAGGTGTTGGTGTTGGGTGGCAGCTTGGGTGCCCAAGCGCTCAACGAAGCTTTGCCTGCGGCGTTGGCGCAATTGCCCCAGGCACAGCGCCCGCAGGTGTTGCACCAAAGCGGCGAGCGCCACATCGACAGCTTGCGCCAAGCCTATGTCCAGGCCGGTGTGCAAGCCGAACTCACGCCCTTCATTGATGACACTGCGCAGGCCATGGCCCAAGCCGATGTGGTGATTTGCCGCGCCGGGGCCAGCACCGTCACCGAGCTGGCCGCGCTGGGTGCGGCCGCTTTGTTGGTGCCCTTTCCCCATGCGGTGGACGACCACCAAACCCACAACGCGCGCTTTCTCAGCGACGCCCAAGCTGCTTGGCTGTGGCCGCAAGCCGAACTCAGCGCCGAACGATTGGCGCAGTGGTTGGGCGGCTTGGCGCGCACCGACTTGTTGGCCATGGCCGAGCGCGCCCACCAGTTGGCCAAGCCAGATGCGGCTGCGCAGGTGGTGCAAGCCTGCGAACAACTGCACAGCGGGGTGCGCGCATGAAGCAAGCCATTCGCCACATCCATTTCGTGGGCATTGGGGGTGCGGGCATGAGTGGCATTGCCGAGGTGCTGCACAACCTGGGCTATGGGGTGTCGGGCTCGGACTTGGCCGAGGGCCCCACTTTGACGCGCTTGCGCGCACTTGGCATGGCCATCCAAGTCGGGCATGACGGTGCGCACATTGCCGGGGCCGATGCCGTGGTCACCTCGACCGCAGTGCAAGCCGACAACCCGGAGGTGGTGGCCGCGCACGCGAAACTCATCCCGGTGGTGCCGCGTGCGGTGATGTTGGCCGAGTTGATGCGCCTGAAAAAAGGCGTGGCCATTGCCGGTACGCATGGCAAAACCACCACCACCAGTTTGGTTGCCAGTGTGCTGGCCGAAGCCGGCATGGACCCGACCTTTGTGATCGGTGGCCGCTTGAACAGTGCCGGTGCCCATGCGCGTTTGGGCAGTGGCGAGTACATCGTGGTCGAGGCCGACGAGTCCGACGCTTCGTTTTTGAACCTGATGCCGGTCATGTCGGTGGTGACCAACATCGATGCCGACCACATGGAAACCTATGGCCACGACTTTGGCCGTTTGAAAAACGCCTTTGTGGAATTTTTGCACCGCATGCCGTTTTACGGCGCGGCCGTGCTGTGCACCGACGATGCAGCGGTGCGCAGCATCTTGCCCGAAGTGTCGCGCCCCATCACCAGCTATGGATTTGGTGCACAAGCCCAGGTGCGCGGCCACAGCGTGCGCGCCGACAACGGGCGCATGCACTTTGGTGTGACCCGCAGCAACGGCATTCGCATGCCCGAGATGCAAATCACCCTCAATCTGGCGGGCGAGCACAACGTGCTCAACGCCTTGGCCGCGATTGCCGTGGCCGTGGAGTTGAGCGTGCCCGACAGCGCGGTGCAAACCGCCTTGGCGCAGTTCAAAGGGGTGGGGCGGCGCTTTCAGCGCCATGGCGAGGTGCCCACCCGCCATGGCGCGGGCCACTTCACCTTGATCGAAGACTATGGCCACCACCCCGTGGAAATTGCCGCTACCTTGGCCGCCGCGCGGGGCGCATTCACCGATCGGCGTTTGGTGCTGGTGTTTCAACCGCACCGCTATACCCGCACGCGCGACTGTTTTGAAGATTTTGTGCAGGTGCTGCGCCGAGCTGACACCTTGTTTTTGTCAGAGGTCTACGCCGCTGGCGAGTCGCCCATCGCTGGGGCCGATGGGCGCGCCTTGGCGCGCGCCTTGCGCATGGCCGGTGACCAAAATTTGGCCTACGTCGACGCCATTGCCGACATGCCCGAACACATCATGGCGCAGGCCCAACCCGGTGACGTGGTGTTGTGCATGGGCGCGGGCAGCATTGGCCAGGTGCCCGCCAAGGTGTTGCAGTTGAGCCAGGGGGTGACGGCATGAGTGGCTTTGACATCGGGCGCGCGCGCGTGGCCGTGCTGATGGGCGGCGACTCGGCCGAGCGCGACATCTCCTTGATGTCTGGACAAGGCGTGCTGGCCGCGCTGCGCGCCAAGGGCGTGAATGCGCAGGCGTTTGACCCTTCCACCCAAGACCTGTCGGCTTTGCGGGGATTGGGCATCAGCCACTGCTTCATTGCCTTGCACGGGCGCCATGGCGAAGACGGCACAGTGCAAGGGGCATTGGAGCTGTTGGGCATGGCCTATACCGGTTCGGGCGTGATGGCCTCGGCCATGGCCATGGACAAGGTGATGACCAAGCGGTTGTGGCGCAGCCACGGTTTGGCCACCCCTGAATCGGTGTGCTTGAGCCCCGCCGAACAAACCCCAGAGCGCATCGCGGCCATCCCCGCCACCTTGGGCTTGCCACTGATTGTCAAACCCCCGCGCGAAGGCTCCTCGATCGGTGTGACCAAGGTCAGCCAAGCCGCTGACATGGCTGCTGCGGCCGCCTTGGCCACGCGCTATGACCCCGAGCTGTTGTGCGAGGCCTTCATTGAAGGCGACGAAATCACCTGCCCGGTGTTGGGTGAGGGTGACAACGCCCAAGCCCTGCCCATCGTGCGCATTGCGGCGCCCGCGGGCGAATACGACTACCAAAACAAATACTTCACCGACACCGTGCAATACCACTGCCCCAGTGGGTTGCCCGAGGCGGAAGAAAAAGCCATCGCGCAACAGGTGCTTGCCGCCTACCGCAGCCTGGGTTGTCGCGGGTGGGGTCGCGCCGATTTGATGATCCGCGCCAGCGACCGGAAAGCCTTTTTGCTGGAGATGAACACTTCTCCGGGCATGACCAGCCACTCGTTGGTGCCGATGTCGGCACGGGCGGCGGGCATCTCTTACGAAGACCTGTGCCTGCGCTTGATTGCCAGCGCCAGCTTGGACAGCCGCAGCGGGGGTGGCCCATGATGCAGCGGCGACTGCGCACGCCCCGGGTGGTGCCCATCGAGGTGCCATGGGACGCCAAGCTGATGAATGCGTTGGCCAACGTCTTGCTGTTGGGCTTTTTTGCCATGGTGGTGGGCTCGGCCCTGTGGTGGGCGGTGCGCCACCCCAGCTTCAGCTTGCAGCGCATCACGGTGGATGGCGATGTGGCACACAGCAACGAGGTGACGCTGCGCGCCAATGTAGCCCCGCGTTTGAGTGGCAATTTCTTCACCATGGATTTGACCCAGGCGCGTGCCAGTTTTGAGTCGGTGCCGTGGGTGCGCCGCGCTGTGGTGCGCCGAGAGTTTCCCAATCGGTTGCGTGTCACGCTGGAGGAGCATCAGCCCGTGGCCGTGTGGGGCAACGAGGGCGATGTGCGCATGGTCAATCAGCAAGGCGAGTTGTTCGAGGCCAACGTGGCCGAGGCCGATGTCGAGCGCATGCCCCGCTTGTTGGGGCCCGACGCGCAATCGGCCGAGGTGCTGGGCTTGTACCGCTTGATCTCGCCTTTGTTTGGGCAATTGCATTTTGAACTCAGCAGTTTGGAGTTGACTTCGCGTGGCAGTTGGCGCGCGCATTTGGAGGGCGGATCGGTGGTCGAACTCGGACGTGGCCAAGCCCCGCAGGTGCAAGAGCGGGTGTTGCGCCTGACCCAAACCTTGACCCAGGTGGCCAGCCGTTATGGGCGCCGGGTCAGCGCCATGGAGTCGGCCGATTTGCGCCATGACAACGGATATGCGCTGCGCTTGCGCGGTGTGAGCACGCTGGAAACCCAGCCCCTCAAAAGGTAAGACAAGGAACTCGCATGGCAAAAGAATATAAAGATTTGGTGGTGGGCCTGGACATTGGCACCAGCAAAGTGATGGCGGTGGTCGCCGAGGTTTTGCCCGGGGGTGAACTCAAAATCGCCGGCATGGGGGTCTCGCCCAGCAACGGCCTCAAGCGCGGGGTGGTGGTCAACATCGACGCCACGGTGCAAAGCATCCAAGCGGCATTGAAAGAAGCCGAGTTCATGGCCGACTGCAAGATCACCAAGGTCTACACCGGCATCACCGGCAGCCACATCCGCGGCATGAACTCCAGCGGCATGGTGGCGGTGAAAGACCGCGAGGTCACCGCGCCCGATGTGGCGCGGGTGGTTGAGACCGCCAAGGCGATCAACATCTCCACCGATCAGCGCCTGTTGCTGGTCGAGCCGCAAGAGTTTGTCATTGACGGGCAAGACGTGAAAGAGCCCATTGGCATGAGCGGCATTCGCCTGGAGGCCAAGGTGCACATCGTCACCGGGGCGCAAAGCGCGGCGGAGAACATCATCAAATGCGTGCGCCGCTGCGGCTTGGATGTGGAGCAGCTCATGCTCAACCCGCTGGCCTCAAGCTACTCGGTGCTGACCGCCGACGAAAAAGAACTCGGGGTGGCGCTGGTCGACATTGGCGCGGGCACCACCGATGTGGCCATCTTCAC
>CANJUS010000037.1:0-8217 GCA_947477505.1 Comamonadaceae bacterium
CTCTGACGTTTTGAGTCTGCATTTGCGGCTCAACGATGAAACGCGCCACATTGTCAAAGGCGAAGACCTCGCACGCATGAAACCCACCGCCATGTTGGTCAACACCTCCAGGGCAGAACTGATCGACCCCGATGTTTTGATCGCCGCCCTCAGCCGAGGTCGTCCTGGGCTGGCCGCCATCGATGTGTTCGAAAGCGAGCCCGTCTTACAAGGGCACGCCCTGTTGCGTTTGGAAAACTGCATATGCACGCCGCACATTGGTTACGTCGAGCAAAACAGCTATGAGCTTTATTTTGGTGCGGCATTCAATAACGTGGTCAACTTCATCCAAGGCACCCCCACCAACATCGTCAACTTGGAAGCCTTGAGCCGTTCGCGTTGATCCCTGGCTGACCGATAATTGCTTCATGAATCCTACCTTTAACAACGTGGGCGTGGTCGGGGTTGGCGCCATGGGGCAAGGCATTGCCCAAATGGCCGCGCAAGCAGGTGCGCTCGTTCACCTCTACGACACCCGCCCGCAAGCCGCAAAAAAAGCCATCCAATCCATCGTTCAGCAATGGGAAAAGTTGCATGACAAAGGCCGCATCGATGCCGCCACCTTGGACAGTTATCAAAGCCGATTGCAGGCATGCGACGAATTGACAGATTTATCAGCTTGCAGCTTGGTCATTGAAGCCATCGTGGAAAACCTGTCCCTCAAAAAAGAACTGTTTGCACAAATCGAAAGCATGGTTTCTCCCAATGCCGTTTTGGTCAGCAACACGTCGTCTTTGTCGGTGACTGCGATTGCTGCTGCGTTGCAGCAT
Organism: Comamonadaceae bacterium; assembly: GCA_947477505.1. Lineage (GTDB taxonomy): Bacteria > Pseudomonadota > Gammaproteobacteria > Burkholderiales > Burkholderiaceae_C > Limnohabitans. The sequence goes on from CANJUS010000037.1 coordinate 810, forward strand.
CCCCAGCGCTTTGCCGGCTACCATTTTTTCAATCCTGTCCCCTTGATGAAGGTGGTGGAAGTGGTCGCAGGCCTGAAAACCAGTCCCTCGGTATGTGAAGAACTTGACGCGTTCACACGGCAGATGGGACACACCCCGGTGCGAACACGGGACACCCCCGGCTTCATCGTCAACCACGCCGGGCGCGGCTACGGCACGGAGGCACTGCGCATCGTGGGTGAATCCATCACCGACTTTGCCACCATCGATTTGATTTTGAAAGACCAAGTTGGCTTCAAACTCGGCCCTTTTGAGTTGATGGACCTCACCGCCTTGGATGTGTCCCACCCGGTGATGGAATCCATTTACCAGCAGTATTACGACGAACCGCGCTTTCGCCCCAGCATCATCACTGCCCAGCGCTTGGCTGGTGGCCTGTTGGGGCGTAAAACCGGTGAGGGGTTTTATACCTATGTCGACGGCAAAGCAGCAATGCCGCCGCCCCATCCCTCCCCCGTGGTCAGCGACATCCCCCCGGTTTGGGTGTCGCCTCGCGCGGCCCGCCGACCCGAATTGCTGCAGCTGCTCAAAAGCCTAGACGCACGCATTGAGTCAGGCGTACAACCGAGTGAAAAAGCCTTGATTTTGGTGGCGCCGCTGGGCTTTGATGTCACCACCGTGGCCGCGGTGGATCACCTGGACCCGCTGCGTACCTTGGGCATTGACCTGCTGTTGAGTGACACCCAAACGCGCCGGCGCGTCTTGGCCAGCAACCCGGCGACCCGCGTCGATATGCGCGACGCTGCCCAATCACTGTTTGCCCGCGACGGCAAACCGGTCAGCCTGATCCGCGACAGCGCGGGCTTTGTCACTCAGCGCGTGGTGGCCCACATCGTCAATATCGCCAGCGACATCTGCCAACAAAGCATTTGCTCGCCGCCTGACCTCGAGACAGCGGTGCAACTTGGCTTGGGCTACCCCATGGGCCCGCTGGCCATGGGAGACCACTGCGGTCCGGCCAGCATTTTGGAAGTGTTGTTCAACATGCAAACCGTCTATGGTGACCCGCGCTACCGTCCAAGCCCCTGGCTGCGCCGCCGTGGTGCCTTGGGTCTGAGCCTGATGCAAACTGAGCACTGATCCATGAGTGCCCAACTCAAAAGCGAAACCCAAGGCCAAACATTGGTGTTGACCTTGTCCAACCCAGGCTTTCGAAATGCCTTGGGCCCAGACATTTACAGCGCTGGCTTTGAAGCATTGGGGGCCGCCGAAACCAACCCAGCTGTGCGCAGTGTTGTCATCACGGGTGAGGGCAACACCTTCAGTGCGGGCGGCAACTTGCACCGTTTGCTGGCCAACCGTGGGCAAGACCCTGGCGTCCAAGCGGCCAGCATCGAAGGCTTGCACACATGGCTAGAGGCCATTCGGACCTACCCCAAACCCGTCATCGCATCCATTGAGGGCGCCGCCGCCGGCGCTGGATTTTCACTGGCCTTGATGTGCGACTTTGTGCTGGCCGCGCACGACAGCATTTTCGTCATGGCTTACAGCAACATCGCGCTATCGCCAGATGGCGGGGGCAGTTGGAATTTGGCGCGCAGCTTACCGCGCCCTGTGGCCAACGAAATACTGATGCTGGGCGAGCGCATCAGCGCCACGCGACTGCACCAATTGGGCTGGATCAACCAGCTGTGCAACCCGGGTGAAACCCTGGGCCAGTCTCTGCAATTGGCAGAAAGGCTCAATGCACGCGCGCCCAATGCCTTGACCAGCATCAAAGATTTGGTGCACGCAGCCAGCAGCACCCCACTGAATGAGCATTTGTCGCTGGAGAAAAGTCATTTTGTAAGTCAGTTGCACCACCCCAATGCCGCAGAAGGCATCACCGCCTTGCTCGACAAGCGAACACCGCACTACAGGTAAACCCGCGCATTGACACATGCACCTGGGAGACCAGGGCCATGCTCAACCAGGTCACCTGCGAGACAATTTCAACCCAACCGGTCACACACAAGACAGTCTATGGACGACCCTATTCTTACCATCGAAGAACGCGAAGCCATCAATGCAGGCCGATGGTTTTCCTCCCTATCACCCTCACTGAGGCACGACATACTTCGATGCGCATACATCAAACGGTGCAAAGACGGGGAATTGATCGCCGCCCGGGGCGACCCCGCAGAGGAGTGGATGGCCTGTGCCAAAGGCGCGGTGCGTGTGAGCTCCACATCGTTGTCGGGCAAGCAAATCACCTTCACCTACATCGAGCCAGGCATTTGGTTTGGGGATGTGGCCATCCTCGACGGGGACCGGCGCACACACGACGCGTATGCACATGGGGAAACCAGCATTTTGTGCGTGGCCAAAGCCGATTTCCAAAAAATACTGACCCAGCACGTCGAGTTCTACGAAGCCATGCTGCGGCTGCAAGCACGGCGCATCCGGCAACTCTTTGGCTTGGTCGAAGACCTCAACACCCTGCCCTTGCGCGCCAGATTGGCCAAGCAACTCTTGCACTTGGTCCGAAGCTATGGCGTGCCATGCCTGCAGCACGACGGCGAAATTCGCATTGGTCTGCATTTGGCCCAAGAAGAACTGGCCCAGTTGCTGGGCGCTTCACGCCAGCGGGTCAATCAAGAGCTCAAGACCATGGAGCGCGAATTGGCCATCCGCATCGAAGCGGGTGGCTTGGTGGTGCGCAACCGCGACCTGCTCATGAACATCAGCAACGCGGACCACTGACATGAGCATGGAAGACAACTTTGTAGGCACCCGCGCCGTCAGTGAAAGCCACCAATTTGATGTGGCCGCCCTGGCGACCTGGTTGGGGGCTCACCTGCCAGGGTTCAAAGGCCCCTTGCAAGTGGAGTTGTTCAAAGGCGGACAGTCCAACCCCACTTACAAGCTCAATACGCCTGCTTGCAGTTATGTGATGCGGGCCAAACCTGGGCCTGTGGCCAAGTTGCTGCCGTCGGCGCATGCCATCGAGCGCGAATTTACCGTCATGAAAGCCCTGCACGGCTCTGGCGTGCCGGTAGCCCACATGCACGCCTTGTGCGAGGACGAGAGCGTGATTGGACGCGCCTTCTACATCATGGAGTTTGTCTCAGGTCGGGTGCTGTGGGAGCAATCTTTGCCTGGCCTGCCAGCCGACCAACGCCGCGCCATCTACACCGAGATGAACCGCGTCATCGCCACATTGCACCGCACCCCCTACCGCCAAGTGGGCCTGGAGAACTACGGCAAGCCTGGCCAGTACATTGAGCGCCAAATCAGCCGCTGGACGCGCCAATACCTGGCCTCGGTCACCACCCCCATCCCAGAGATGGATCGCTTGATGGCATGGTTGCCCCAAAACACCCCGAGCAGCGCCAAAGACGATAGCCACACCAGCGTGGTCCATGGCGACTACCGCTTGGACAACCTGATATTTCACCCCGACAAGCCAGAAATCATGGCGGTGCTCGATTGGGAGCTGTCAACCTTGGGCCACCCCCTGGCCGACTTCAGTTACCACTGCATGTCTTGGCATATTCGCCCTGGCACTTTTCGCGGCATTGGCGGGCTGGACCTGCCCAGCTTAGGCATCCCCACCGAAAAAGAGTACATCCACATGTACTGCGACCAAACTGGTTTTGCCAAACCACAAGACCTGCAAGCCGATTGGAACTTTTATTTGGCGTTCAACCTGTTTCGCATCGCGGCCATCTTGCAAGGCATTGCCAAACGCGTCGAAACAGGCACCGCCGCCAGCGCACAAGCGCGCACCTCAGGGGCCGGCGCACGTCCCATGGCCGAACTGGCATGGTCTTTTGCCCAACAGGCATGAATTTTCACCCACCATAGAAAGAACACCATGAACTTCGACTACACGGACAAAGTCAAAGCCATGCAAGCACGTCTATTGGCCTTCATGGACGAGCACATTTACCCCAACGAAAAACGGTTTTTTCGCGAAATCGCTGAGAACCGCGCCAAGGGCAACGCCTGGGTGCCCACCGCGCTCATTGAAGAACTCAAGCCCAAAGCCCGCGCAGCGGGGTTGTGGAATTTATTTCTGCCCCACAGCAAACGCGCACCCGAAGGACTGAGCAACCTGGAATACGCGCCAATGTGCGAAATCATGGGCCGTGTTCCCTTTGCGGCCGAGGTTTTCAATTGCTCCGCCCCCGACACAGGCAACATGGAAACGCTGGAGCGCTACGCCAGCGAGGCCATCAAAGACGAATGGCTCGAACCTTTGTTGCGCGGCGACATCCGCTCTGCCTTTTTGATGACCGAGCCCGACGTCGCATCCTCAGATGCAACCAACGTGCAATGCCGCATCGAGCGCGACGGCGACCACTATGTCGTCAATGGCCGCAAATGGTGGAGCTCAGGTGCGGGTGACCCGCGTTGTGCCATTTACATCGTGATGGGCAAAACCGATCCAGAGGCACCCCGGCACTCGCAACAAAGCATGATCGTCATCCCTGCCAACACGCCTGGGGTGTCGGTAGAGCGCCCCTTGACCGTGTTTGGCTACGACGACGCCCCCCACGGTCACATGGAGGTGGTGCTCAAAAACGTGCGCGTCCCCGTCAGCAACCTGTTGCTGGGTGAAGGACGCGGGTTTGAAATCGCCCAAGGTCGCCTGGGCCCGGGGCGCATCCACCACTGCATGCGCACCATCGGCAGCGCCGAACGTGCCTTGGAGTTGATGTGCAAGCGCCTCAACAGCCGGGTGGCTTTTGGCAAAAAGCTCTCAGCCCAAGGCGTGTGGCACGAGCGCATCGCTGAGTCCCGCATCATGATCGAGCAAGCCCGCTTGCTCACCCTCAAAGCAGCCTACATGATGGACACCGTGGGCAACAAAATCGCCAAAACCGAAATTGCCATGATCAAAGTCATCGCACCGAACATGGCTTTGCAAATCATCGACTGGGCCATCCAAGCGCACGGTGCAGGTGGCGTGAGCGACGATTTCCCCCTGGCCTACGCCTGGGCACACCAACGCACCCTGCGCTTGGCCGATGGTCCCGATGAGGTGCATCGCAACTCGATAGCCAAATTGGAGTTGGCCCGGCACATCGCCACCGAACCGCAAGACGTGGAGATGCCGATCACCCGGGGCAGTTAATGCAATCTGCCACCTTGGTTCCGACTTTCACTCAAGGCGGAGTGATGTTGGCCGACGTGGCACACCGGCCGGAATAAATGTCGGGTGAACAGCCAGCTTCGTAAGGCTGAAAAGTGCCAACGTTGTATTTATATTGCTGGGGCAATCCCACCCCCGTTGAAGATTCGCTTAGCCTCTGCGTAGCTGAGAAAACCGGACTCGCCAAGGGTGTATCAGAATTAACGGTGTAACTACTTAGCTGAATCTGACTGGTCACGATCGATTGCGTCAAGACATAAAACTTGCTGCTCTGGAAAAAAATATCCCGCAAGGCAGCAACGTTGTTGGATGTATCGTAAATTTGCTGAAAACCTTTGGCATACCCATTGCACGTGGTGAAGTAAGGCACATTGGATTGTTTTTGCATTTGGACATAGGGCTGCCCACCCACGGCGGCCACGCCACCCAAGATCAAATCAACACTGCCTGAAGATGTCGGTACCAAAAAAACCGTGTCCACATTTGTCGGCAAGGTAAAACCATTGCAAGTGGTGGTCACCAACCAGATGGGTGCGGTCTGTTGGGTGAAAGTCAGGCCACCGCTACCACCTTTCCAAATTTGAGGCACTGCATTGCGATTGGTCAAAACCAAATCCAAAATCCCATCACCATTGATGTCTGCTGCCGCTGCCCGGTTGCCATCCACCGCAATTTGGGTGTCGGTTCGCACATAGCTCGATCCCGAACTGACAAACATCAGCTGATTGGACGTTCCTGAGCAAGATAAAAACACATCGGGCTTGCTGTCTGAATTGAAATCTGCCGTGATGGCATAAGTGGCACTGCAGGTGTCTCGAGAGCCTGTGCCAAACAAGCGAGCCGAGTCGTCCACCCAAGCCGAGGTGCTGGTTTTCCAGCGCAAAAAATAGGCTTTGTTATCGGTGGAAACCACAAAAGCGGAATACTGCCCCTCTTGGAAAAAGTCCCCAAACGTGACCGACGTGGGCACCAAGGTTTTGCCAGACACGGCGTCAACGGGAACTTTGGTATGCGTCAGTCCAGTGGCGTTTTTGTTGGCGTACGAATGGGCCCCCACCGCCAAGGCGGTGTAAATGGGCCAGCCGTCCACATAAGTCACGCTGTCGCTGGCGCTGCCACTGGGGCCACAAGACACCAGGCCAAAAGCAGACAGCAAAACAGCAAAAATCTTAAAATTCATACACTCATATTCGACACCAAATTAATGTACTTGAAGCGGCACGGCTTTTGCTATAAATCAATACTGTTAGAGTTTGCACCTGCCTCCCACCATTTAGACATGTCCTTGCACTCCTTTTTCATCCCGGTATTGATGGGCCTGACCCTGTCCGTAGGCGTTTTGGCGCAAGACAAGCCTGCGCCCAATTACAAGCCCTACCCCGAAAAAGGCAGCAAAGCCCAGGTTGAAAAGGTGCCCGAAGAAGTTGCACCCAGCTTTTCCAAACCCCTGAAAAAAGACCCCCAACTGTCCTTGAAAGCGCGCCCGCCCACCTCTGGCAAGGAGCCCATGCTCAATTTGAGCGAGCAAAACGTGCCGCTCAAAGAAATCATGCATCAAACGTCCAAACTGGACTTTTACGACTGTGATGGCGTGGTGGCCCCCTGGTTCAGGCAGTTGCTCAGCGCTGAGATGAACTACTTTGCCGAAATGGTCGACATGCCCTTTGTCAAGGGTGAGTTTTGCGTGGTCAGCGTGGGCACCAGCCGCAGCCTGGCGCCTGGGCGGCTCAGCATCCACCTCTACCCCAGCCGTGTGGCCATGCAAGAGTGTGTGGTGCGCGAACGCTGCCCGGCGTTTCGCAGCGTCAATTTGCTGCCCCGAACGGGCAATGGTGTGTATCGCTCTTATTTTCTGTCCGACATGGACCGCAAAATGATTGCCCAGCACTGTGTGACCTCCAAAGGCAAATGGCACCCCGACACCACCTGTTACACGGTGGACTGATGGTTTGGACCACGCGAGCTTGCCCAGTCGACCTCAAGTCCATGCGGCTGGTTCCGATTCAGCAGTGTCACCTTGGTGTGTCACCATGATTCAAAGAACTTTATATTTCATTTGCTGCGCGACCCTGTCGCTGTCTTTCGCTTTTGCCCCAGCGGCATGGGCGTCGGATCCGCCCCCTGCACCAGCCAAACCTGCGGCCAAGGGCAAAGAAGCGCCCAAAGCCGTTGAGCGCCCTACCCGCACTTATGGGGAGGAGCCGATGTTTTATTTTGACGCCGAGCGCCGCCCCTTCACTGAACCATTTCACAAAACCGATCTGGAAGACTATTACCTGTGCCGGGGCATAC
>CANJUS010000038.1:0-8149 GCA_947477505.1 Comamonadaceae bacterium
AGTAACACCATGCCCTCTTTTGACACCGTTTGTGAAGCCGATTTGGTTGAGGTGAAGAATGCGGTCGACAACGCGGCCAAAGAAATCGGCACCCGTTTTGACTTCAAAGGCACCTCCGCATCGATTGAATTCAAGGACAAAGAGATCACCCTCATTGGGGACGCTGACTTCCAACTCAACCAAATTGACGAAATATTGCGCAACAAACTGGCCAAGCGCAATGTCGATGTGCGCTTCTTGGACAAAGGCACGTTGCAAAAAATCGGCGGCGACAAGGTCAAGCAAGTGGTCAAGGTGCGCAACGGCATTGAGGCCGAGGCCGCCAAAAAAATCCAACGCTTGGTCAAGGACAGCAAAATCAAGGTTCAGGCCAGCATCCAAGGCGACGCCATCCGCGTCAACGGGACCAAGCGCGACGATTTGCAAGCGGTGATGGCCTTGATCCGCAAGGATGTGCCCGAGTTGCCCCTGAGCTTCAACAATTTTCGCGACTGACACCGGCGCTCACACGCTCGATCGGGGGATTCAGGGCTCAGGCCCCTTTGGAGCCGATGCGCGACTCTTTGCCCGAGATCAAGCGGGCGATATTTTCTTTGTGCCGATACAACAAAACCGCGCTCATCGCCCCAATGGCCAGGGCAATCACAGGCGCACCTGACCACACCACCCGCGCCCCCAGCAAATAAAAAGCCGGGGCAAACACCGCGCTGGCCACGGCAGCCAGGGAGGAGTAACGGGAAAAATAAGCCACGATCAGCCACGTTGCCATGGTGGCCAGGCCCAACCAAGGCTCCACGCCCATCAACACGCCCGCAGCGGTGGCCACCCCTTTGCCGCCTTTGAAGCGAAAAAACACCGGCCACACATGGCCTGCAAACGCTGCCAGCGCACAGGCGGCCAACACGGCATCTGCCCCCTCACCCATGCCAGGCAAGCGCTGCACAACAAACACTGGCAGCCAACCTTTGACCGCATCGAGCAGCAAAGTCAAAACCGCCGCGGCCTTGCTGCCCGAACGCAGCACATTGGTCGCGCCAGGATTTTGGCTGCCGTAGGTGCGCGGATCTTGCAAGCCCATCATGCGGCTGACGATGACCGCAAACGACAGCGACCCGATCATGTAAGCGGCAATCACACAGGCAAAGGCTTGGACAACAGGGTTATTCACATCAATCTTTCATTGGAAAGTGGGTGATAAGCGCAATCGCAGCCCAGACTTGGACTTATTGCCAGCCGACCCACGGGCCATCACTGCGCCGGGTCGCGCATTTCTTTGCGAATGGCGTCGATTTCGGCCAATACCTCGGCCGATAAGACCGTGCCCCAAGCGGCCAGGTTTTCCTCCAAGTGCGCCACCGAGGTCACGCCAATGATGGTGCTGGCCACACGCCACTGCGTGTAGCAAAAAGCCAGCGCCATTTGGGTGGGGGTCATGCCATGGTCTCGTGCCAAGGTGTTGTACCGGCGCGAAGCCGCCAGCGACTCGGGGCGGCCCCAGCGTTGGGCCTTCATGGCGTCGAATTTGGCCAAACGCCCCAGCGGCGGGTGGTTGCCATGGATGCCAGCCTCGTCGTATTTGCCGCTCAAAGAACCAAAGGCCAGCGGCGAATAAGCCAACAAAGACACGCCCAAGCGGTGCATGGTCTCATCCAAGGCATTTTCATAAATGCGGTTGGTCAAACAATAGGGGTTTTGCACCGACACGATGCGCGGCAAGCCATGCTGCTCGGCCAGTCGGACAAATTCATGCACACCGTAGGGGGTCTCGTTGGACAGGCCAATGTGGCGCACCTTGCCCTGCTTGACCAAGGTGGCCAAGGCCTGCAACTGGTCATGGATGGGAGTGGCTGATTTTTCTTTGCTAGGGTCGTAATACATCATCCCAAAGGCCGGCACATGGCGCTCGGGCCAATGGATTTGATACAGGTCGATGACATCCGTTTGCAGCCGCTTCAAGCTGGCGTCGCACGAGACCAAAATGTCTTGGCCTGTCATGCCTTCGCCCGCGCGCACCCAAGGCATGCCACGCGATGGCCCAGCCACCTTGGTGGCCAACACCACACGTTGGCGCATGCCCGGGTTTTTGGCCAACCAATGGCCAATGATGGTTTCGGTCACGCTGTAGGTTTCGGCACGGGTGGGCACCGAGTACATCTCGGCCGTGTCAATGAAGTTGACCCCCAAGCTCAGCGAGCGATCCATGATGGCGTGGGCGGTGGCTTCATCGACTTGCTCGCCAAAGGTCATGGTGCCCAAGCAAATGGGGGTGACATTCAAATCGCTTTGACCCAAGCGAACTGGGGTGAGTTGGAGTGGATTCATGGGTTGGAGTTTACTGTTGGGCAGGCCTTGGGGGCTTGGGCTCCGCATCATGCAAGCGGCTTGGCTTTTGCCCGCTGTTCCTCTTGCAAACGCAGCACCCGCCGTTGCACCTTGCCCGTGGTGGTCATGGGCAATCCCTCGATGAATTCAATGTCCTTGGGGTATTCGTAGGGGGCCAACTGGCCGCGCACATGGTGTTGGAGTTCCTGCACCAACCCATCGGACGGCGCAAACCCGGGCGACAGCACCACATAGGCCTTGACCACATTGCCACGCTGGGCATCGGGTTTGGGCACCACGGCGGCATTGGCCACGGCGGGGTGTTTGACCAGGCAGTTTTCAATTTCGCTGGGTCCAATGCGGTAGCCCGCCGCCTTGAACACATCGTCCGACCGACCTTGGTACCAAAGATAGCCCTGGGCGTCGCGCGTGGCCAAGTCACCGGTGCGGCACCAGTCCCCGGTGAATTTGTCGGCCGTGGCCTGTGGGTTGCGCCAGTAACCCAAAAAGAAAATTGGATCTTCCCGACCATGCACATCGCGTCGGTGCAAGGCCACATCGCCCACCTCACCATCGGCACAAACCTCGCCGCGATCGTTGATCACATCGACCCGGTGGCCAGGGTAAGGCCTGCCCATGCTGCCCGCACGGGCGGGCCAGCCCACCCCTTGTTGGGTGCGCCCATTCATGGCGCAATTGCCCACGATGTAATTGATCTCGGTTTGCCCAAACATCTCGTTGACGGTGACCCCCAACTGCTGCTGGCAATAATCAAACACGGTGCCTCCCACCGCCTCACCCGCGCTCATGATGGCTTGCAATCGCAAGCGATAGGTGCTGCGGGGGTGGGGATGCGCCTTCATCATGGCCTTGAGCGCCGTGGGGAACAAAAAGCTGTGTGTCACCCCATGCTGCTGCATCAGCGAGAAGGCGAGTTCGGGGCTGAAGCGGCCCCGCCATGCCACGATGGGGCGACCAAAGTACAAGGTGGGCAGCAAGGCGTCGAGCAATCCGCCCGTCCAAGCCCAGTCGGCGGGCGACCAAAACACCGCTGCACTGGTGCGTTCTGCCTCCGCCACGGCCATGCCAGGACCACGGGGTTGGGTGGTAGCTGGCCATGGATGGCGCGGGTCTTCAGGCACCGCACCAGGCCCAAAACCAAACCAGTTTTGGCTGCACACAAAGCCTGTCAGGTTGCCCACCATGGCTTGGTGCGGGATCAATGCACCCTTGGGGTTGCCCGTGGTGCCGCTGGTGTAGATGAGGATTGCCGGGTCTTGGCCTGCAGTGGCGCACAAATCAAAGGCTGCGGATGGCATGGCGCACAGGTTTTCGATCGCTTGGTCGGCCCCAATCACCCCATGGCCCATGCCAATGACTTGGCGCAAAGCGGGCGCCTGATCGCGCACCGCCATCACCCCCGGCAAAGACGCGGCGTCCACAAACACCGCCACCGCTTCACTGTCGTGCAAGCGGTAAGCCAAGGCCTCGGGACCAAACAGCTGCGACAAGGGCATGGACACCGCCCCCATTTGCAGCACAGCGATGTGGATCGCCGCAGTCTCAAAGCATTGGGGCAATACCAGAGCCACGCGGTCACCGCGCCGGACCCCACAGCCGACCAAAAAGTGGCTCAAGGCGTTGGCGGCACTTTGCAACTGGGCATAGGTGTGATGCTCGGGTTCGCCAGCCTCATGGTGGGTGACGATGGCGCTCAACTGTGCGCTTGCGCCAGACTCGGCCCAGCGGCGCGAACACCAATGGGCCATATTAAATTGTGCGGGCACCTGCCACTCCATGCCCAGTTGCATGGCGCTGTGGTGGTCCGTGGGGTGAGAGGCAGACATGCTCAAGTCCTTATGATCGGTGAAATGTACCAAGCCCTGAAACCTTCGCGCTCCTCGTTTATCCCCATTCGGGGCCTGCAATACCACTTGCGAGAGTGGGGAACACCAAAGGCAGATGCCCCCCCCTTGCTGATGCTGCATGGCTGGATGGATGTCTCGGCATCGTTTCAGTTTGTGGTTGACGCCATGCGCGCAGATCGCTGGATCGTGGCCCCAGATTGGCGCGGCTACGGCATGAGCGATGCGGGTGCCATCGACAATTTTTGGTTCCCCGACTACATGGCCGACCTGGACGCCTTGCTCGACCACCTGTGCCCACAACACGCCATCGATTTGGTCGGTCACAGCATGGGCGGCCATGTGGCCATGCTCTACAGCGGCATTCGGCCTGAACGCATTCGCCGCTTGGTCAACCTGGAGGGTTTTGGCATGGCTGCCACCATCCCCGCGCAAGCGCCCGGTCGCTACGCACAGTGGCTTGATCAATTGCGCCAACTCCGCCAGGGTGAGATGGCCCTGCGACCTTATCCCGACCAAGAAGGGGTGGCCCAACGCCTGATGAAGAACAACCACCGATTGAGCCCAGACAAAGCCCACTGGCTGTCGGCACATTGGGCCGAGCAACAGCCCGACGGGCAATGGATCATCCGAGGCCACCCCGCGCACAAGGTAATCAATGCCCAGTTGTATCAAGCCGAAGAGGCCAAGGCCATTTACCAACGCATCAGTGCACCCACCTTGGTGGTACACGCCAGCGACGACAGTTTAAAAACCTGGACCAAGGGCAAATACGGGCGTGAAGAATTTTTGCAACGCGTCAGCGCCGTGGCCCAGTTGAAAAACGTCACCATGCCTGACACGGGACACATGTTGCACCACGATCAACCCCAGGAACTGGCCCAATTGATCGACGCTTTTTTGGCCCCAGCATGAGCCTTTGCGATGTGGCCATCATCGGAGCCGGTGCAGCCGGTTTGTTTTGCGCGGGCATCGCCGCCCAACAAGGCCTATCGGTGGTGCTGATTGACCACAGCCCCAAATTGGCCGAAAAAATCCGCATCTCCGGGGGAGGTCGCAGCAATTTCACCAACAAAGACATCGACCCACAGGCTCCTCACCGGCATTTTTTAGGCGACAACCCCATGTTCGCCCGCAGCGCCTTGTCGCGCTACACGGCGCAAGACTTCATTGCCTTGGTCCAAAGCCACGGCCTGGCCTTTCACGAAAAACACAAAGGTCAGTTGTTTTGCGACCGCTCGTCACAAGACCTGATCGACCTGCTGTGGCAAGAGTGCCAAAAGGGTGCCCATGGGGGCAGCGTTGCTTTGTGGCAACCGTGCAAAGTAGGGGATGTGCGCCACCATCCGGGGCAAGCCCACGCCTATGCCATCGATACCGAACAAGGCGAACTGCTTGCACAAGCGCTGGTGGTGGCCACCGGTGGGCTGTCCATCCCCCAAATTGGGGCCTCTGACTTCGGCTACCGGTTGGCCAAGCAGTTTGACCTGCCCTTGGCGCCCACCCGCCCAGGCCTGGTGCCCCTGACCTTTGGCGGAGAAGACGGCGCGGTCTGTGCCCAAATGGCGGGCGCATCCCTGCCGGTACACATTGAAACAGGCACCGGCAAATCGCGCACCGGCTTTGACGAAGACCTGTTGTTCACCCACCGAGGCTTATCGGGGCCGGCGGTGTTACAAATTTCGAGTTTTTGGCAATCGGGGGCCCCCATACAGGTCAATCTCGTACCGCATTTGCCGCTGGGCCAAAGCTTGATGGAGGCCAAACAGTCCTCTCGCAAAAGCATGGCCAACGAATTGGCCCAATGGTTGCCCGCCCGCTTGGCCAATGCCTGGGTGGCCCGCGACCCCCAATGGCAGCGCCCCATCAACCAAGCCAGCGACCGTGCCTTGGATGATTTGTCGCAAGCCCTGACGGCATGGTCACTGCTGCCCACGGGCACCGAGGGCTACAAAAAGGCCGAGGTCACCGTGGGCGGCGTTTCCACCAAAGCCTTGTCACAAAAAACCATGGAATCCACCCAAAAAGGTTTGTATTTCATAGGGGAAGTGGTCGATATCACCGGTTGGCTGGGGGGGTACAACTTCCAATGGGCCTGGTCCAGCGCCCATGCCTGCGCCCTGGCTTTGGGGGCGGGGCTGAAACCGCTATAATCCGTGGCTTTGCTGGCAAACCCCGACTGCCTGATCACCTGAAGTTGGGGAACAACCGCAGACATGGCTTTGAGGCCCGATCTTCTTCAAAACCCTCTGTCCGCACATCACGGAAACATTTCGTACACATGACCACGATCCGAGTTAAAGACAACGAGCCGTTTGACGTCGCACTGCGCCGCTTCAAGCGCACCATTGAAAAGCTGGGCTTGCTCACCGACCTGCGCGCCCGCGAGTTCTACGAAAAGCCCACTGCAGAGCGCAAGCGCAAAAAAGCAGCTGCCGTTAAACGCCATTACAAGCGTGTGCGCAGCATGCAGTTGCCCAAAAAGATGTTCTGAGCCTGCGGGCCAGGCAAGAACAGCCCGCCGGGTAACGCCCGTGCGGGTTTTTTCATTTCCAAGGAGACACCATGAGCCTCAAAGAACGCATCACCGAAGACATGAAAACCGCCATGCGGGCCAAAGACAGCGAGCGATTGGGAACCATTCGGCTGCTGCAATCGGCCATGAAGCAAAAAGAAGTGGACGAGCGCATCACCCTGGACGATGCGGCCATCGTCTCCATCCTTGACAAAATGATCAAGCAGCGCAAAGACTCGATTGCCGCCTTTGAATTGGCCGCACGACAAGACTTGGTGGACAAAGAAAAGGCCGAGCTTTCGGTGCTCAGCGCCTATTTGCCCGAGCGCCTATCGGCCCAAGAAGTCACAGACGCGGTCAAAGCCATCGTGGCAGAACTCGGTGCCAGCGGCCCGGGCGACATGGGCAAGGTGATGGGGGCGGTCAAAACCCGTTTGGCGGGCAAAGCCGATATGGGCGCGGTGTCTGCAGCCGTCAAGGCTGCGTTGGCGGGCTAAACCTCACTGGTGTGAACGAAGTTACGCCCACGCGGGCCTTGCAATGCCCGCGCCACCATGTCACTGGCTTGCTCATCGGTGACCCCATGGGCCTTGAAGTCTGACGATACGCCCACACTGCCTAAAAATTGATCCAAAGCGGATGCCGGATCGGCCACATGTGATCCAAAAACTTGCTGCAAGACGGCATCGCGGTCAGCCCGTTTGCCCCAAGCCAAGCGCCACACCATGGGCAAGGTGAAGGAACAGGCCAAGCCGTGGGTTAAGCCGTGTTTGAGCGTCATTTCATAAGAAATGTTGTGGGCCAACGCCGTTTTGGTATTTGAAAAAGCCAAACCCGCCAACAAACTGGCTTGGCTGGCCAGGGTTCGCAGCGGCACACTGCTGGGGTTGTCCAGCAATGCAGGCAAATGGCGCACCACGGTTTGCGCCGCTTGCAGGGCCAAACCATCGGACACAGGATTGGCGTTCACATTCCAAATCGCCTCCAATGCATGGGACAAAGCATCCAGGTTGCTGTCGCGCGTGACGATGGCTGGCAATGACAATGTCAACTCAGGGTCCACCAGGGCCGCTTCGGGCCAGGTTTGTGCCAAATGCAAGGAGTATTTTTGGTGTTGGGCAGAGGTGCGGTCCCATAACGTGGCCCAAGGTGTGACTTCACTGCCCGTGCCAGCCGTTGTCGGCACCGCAATCATGGGCAACGCACGGGTGACCGATGGCGTCTGCCCACTGGCCAAGGCCGCATGGATTTCCGCAAAATCAGCGCTGACCACCCCAGGCAAAAACATCTTGGCGCTGTCCAATACCGAGCCACCCCCGACAGCCACAACCACGCAATCGGCGTAGTGTTTCCAAAATTCCTTGTAATGCCCGCTGACCCAACTCAACTCTGGGTTGGGTTGAACATCGTCAATCACACCGGCCAACTGCTTGCCCAACAAAGCTTG
>CANJUS010000039.1:0-8114 GCA_947477505.1 Comamonadaceae bacterium
CTGATATGTTGCACTTGGGCATCCAAGCCGGTGACATGGTTCAGGTGCGTTCACGCCGGGGTGCGTTGCTGGTGCGTGTGCGCCAAGACGAGGGCACACCAGCGGGCACGGTGTTCTTGCCATTTGCATACCGCGAGGCCGCAGCCAATTTGCTCACCAACGCCGCGCTTGATCCGGTGGGCAAAATACCTGAGTTAAAGTTTTGTGCCGTGCAGGTCGTTGCCCACCACGACACCGCTGTCTGAAACCCCGTCTTTATCCACCCACTGCCATGCCCCATCCCACTGCCTTGAACATGCTTGCCAACCACTTGAGCAAATGCTTGCGTGGCCTTATGGTTGGTGGGGCTGCTTGTTGGGTCAGTCTGTTGTGGCCCCAAACTGTGGGGGCCCAAAATGTTGCGGCTTGGGACGGTTTGACCGAGCAATTGGTGTCGGTCGAACTGGCCCCTGGGGTGCGCCAAGACGGGGTGCTGTCCGTGCGCAGTGGTGCCCCAAACCCAGATGTGTTGGCCGTGTTGCTGATTGGGCACCCATCGGTGTTGAGGCCGGTGGTGAGTGATCAACACATGGTGTCATCTCGCCTAGAGGGCAATTTCCTCGTGCGCTCTAGGCGTTATTTGGCCGACGAGCGCATTGCCATGTTATTGGTGGACTGCCGCAGCGACAGTGGCGACGAATGTTCAGCCAAATACCAGGCTTCGATCAACCGGCAAACGGATGTGGCCATGTTGATCAATGTGGTGCGCCAGCAGATGCCCAGCATCCAAAAGGTGTGGCTGGTCTCCACCAGCATGGGCAGCATCTCCAGTGCCTTCATGCCGATGCATAGCAAAGGGGTTTATGCCGGTGCGATCCACACCGCCAGCATCACAGAGCCCTACGCGGCCTACTCATACCGCGAGTTGGGTGGTTTTGATTACAGCCAAATCGGGGGTGTGCAAGCCTTTGTGCACCACCAAAATGACCCTTGCCCGATGACCACCCATGCGGGCGCGGCACGATTGGCACAAAAATTCAATATTCCTTTGGTGACGGTGCATGGGGGCAGTGGATTCCAAGGCCACCCATGCCGGGCCTTCAGTGAGCACGGGTTTCGCGGCAAAGAGCGCGAGGTCATGCAGCACATAGGCCAGATCCTCAAGACTGGCCAAGCCAGCAACGCCGAATTGCGCTGAACCACCCGTGGCCGCAACCCCGACCTTGACCACCAGCGTATTGATGCGCCGAGAGCGCGTGCCCGGGCCCATGGCCAAGTGGCAAGCATGGCGCTGGGTGTTGCACGATGTGGTGCTGCAAGAGCCGACCCACAGCGGAGAGGTGCGCATGTTGCGCGACAGCGATGACGTGCAAATTTGGCTGCACCCTGGCTTTGAAGTGAGCTTGCACCGCGACGACGCCGAAGGCTATTACCTCAATGCCACCTCGCCCCGGCCATGCTGGTTTGTGCTGTGGCGCATGCCAGAGGAGGCCACCGTGTGTGACGAGCCGGTGGCGATGCCCACCATGGTCAGCCTGAGTTACCACGATGCAGGGCGATGGCTCGATGCCCAAGAAAGCGTTGAGCAAGTCGCAGCCCCCGACACAGTGATCGCTTGGATGAGCGAGTTTGCCCAAAGCCATTGGGTGACCGAAGGCAAGAAACGCCAACGCCCCGAAAGCTTTCGGGGTTTGCAAGACCGCTTTGGCAATCCCGCATCGGTGAGCACCGACAAAACCCGCAAAGGCTGACGGCATGGCCCACGCTTTAATATCGCGCCATGTCTGATGATGGTTTTTTGCAGCGGTGGTCCAAGCGCAAATCTTTGCAGCGTGACAACGCGCCCGATTCGCCCCAAGAGCCCAGCCTCACTTCGCCCCCCCTGGCCCCGATGCCACCGGCTGAGCGCAAAGCCCAAGATGGTGGCCCACCAAATGCAGCACTGCAAGAGCGCACGGCGCCAAGCACTGACGGTCAGCCGACCCAAGGGCACGCCACACCCAAACCACCACCGAGCTTGGCCGATACCCAAGCGCTCACGCCTGAATCGGATTTCCGCCCCTTCATGGGTCAAGGCGTGACCCCTGAGGTGAAAAATGCCGCCATGAAAAAACTGTTTGCCGACCCACACTTCAATGTGATGGACCGCATGGACATTTACATCGACGATTACAGCCAGCCCGACCCCTTGCCTCTGGCCATGTTGCGGCAAATGAATGGAGCCAAATTTTTAAACCTCTTTGAGGACGAGGAAAAGGCTGAATTGGAAGCGGTGACCAAGCCCGAGGGCACACAGTCGCCCACCGTGCAGGCCAACCCCGAAGGTGCCTTGACCGACACCGATGCGCCCTCCCAGTTGTCAGCCAACGAAGCCCACGCAAGCCAGGCCACACCAAAGCCTGCTGCGGTGCACAAGCCCGAACCAAAGGCCTGAGTCAGACAGGGGCAAGTCGCCCTCATGCACAATCCTGGCCAATGACCACCCTGATTTGCGACTGCAACCAAACCATGCCCTTGGATGCCAAGGCACTGGGACTGAGCCGCAACGAGCCACTGCATTTGCACAGCAGCCTGTGCCGTCGCGAAGCCCAAAGCTTTTTGGATGCACTCAAAAATGGCGAAGCCACGGTGGTGGCTTGCACCCAAGAGAAGCGCTTGTTTGAAGACTTGGCCCAGCAAGCGCGCGCCGCAGACCCCGCTGTGCCATGGGCGCCGTTGAAGTTCGTCAATATCCGTGAGACCGCAGGCTGGGGGCGCGACGCGGCCCAGGCCACACCCAAGATCGCCGCTTTGTTGGCCCAGGCCCATTTGCCCGATGCTGAGCCCGTGCCCACCGTCACGTATAAGAGTTCAGGTCGCTTGCTCATCGTAGGTGAATTGGGCCGTGCACAAATGGTGGCCGATGCGTTGGGCGATGCCTTGGAAATCACACTGATGGCCGATGGTGCGTTGAGCGGTGTGCCAGCGCAAGAGCGCCGCTACCCGGTGATCGCGGGTGAGTGGGTGGGCTTGAGCGGTTGGTTGGGCGGATTCACGGTGCAGTGGCAGCGCAGCAACCCGATCGACTTGGATTTGTGTACCCGCTGCAATGCCTGCGTGGCCGCATGCCCCGAGCAAGCCATCGGCTTGGACTACCAAATTAATTTGCAGGCTTGCCAATCGCACCGCGATTGCGTCAAAGCCTGCGGGGTGGCCGGTGCGATTGATTTTCAGCGCACACCCAGCATTGAAAGCGCTGAGTTCGATCTGGTGCTGGACTTGCGCCCCACCCCTGCTTTTGAACGCCACGCGCTGCCCCAAGGCTACTTTCGCAGCGATGATGCAGCCACTTTGATGCGCTTGCGCGAGATGGTGGGAGAGTTTGAAAAGCCCAAGTTTTTTAAATACAAACCCTCTATTTGTGCGCACAGCCGCAATACCCAAATTGGTTGCAATGCCTGTGTCGAGGTGTGTTCTGCCCAGGCGATTTCTTCAGAGCCGGCGCGCCAGCAAATCAAGGTCAACCCCCATTTGTGCGTGGGCTGCGGGGCTTGCACCACGGTGTGCCCCACCGGTGCGCTCAGTTATGCCTACCCCGAAGCCAGCGCCTTGGGGGTCACGGCCAAAACCATGTTGGCCACGTATGCCCGCGCCGGTGGCCGCGATGCCGTGCTGTTGCTGCACAGCCAAGGACGTGGCCAAGTGTTGATCAATCAATTGGGTCGAGATGCCCAGTTAAAACGTGCGCATGGTTTGCCGGCCCGTGTCATTCCCATCCCGCTGTGGCACACCGCCAGTGTGGGCGCTGACGTGTGGTTGTCCATGCTCGCCTTCGGTGCGGCGCAGGTGGTGGTGTTGGCCACCGATGAGGAGGCCCCCGATTACGCCACCGCTGTGCAAGCCCAAATGGCGCAGGTGCAAGCCGTGTTGCATGGCCTGGGCTGGGCTGGCCAGCACATGGCATGGTTGCAGGCTACCAACGCCGGTGAATTGGACGTGCAACTCAAGGCCTTGCCCCCAGCGCCTGTCCACACCGTGCCGGTAGCCAAATTTGCCCTGACCAGCGACAAGCGCAGCACCTTGGCGCTGGCCTTGGACCATTGGATGAGCCATGCCCCCGACGTGGCCCAGTGGCCCCAGGCCATCACATTGCCTGCCCAAGGTGCTTTTTGGGGCGGCGTTCAGGTCGATGCACAGGCCTGCACCCTGTGCCTGAGTTGCGTCAGTGCATGCCCGGCTGGGGCGTTGCAAGACAACCCCGAACAGCCAGAGTTGGCCATCATTGAAAAAAACTGTGTGCAGTGCGGTTTGTGCGTCACCACCTGCCCTGAAAACGCCATCCAAACCCTGCCGCGTTTGTTGCTCACCCCTGCGCGTCATGAGCGCCAAGTGCTCAACCGCAGTGCCCCATACAGTTGTGTGCGTTGCAGCAAGCCCTTTGGCACTTTAAAGGCGATTGAAAGCATGCTGGAAAAACTCAGTGGGCACGCGATGTTTCAAGGGGCAGCAGGCGAGCGGCTCAAAATGTGCAGCGATTGCCGCGTCATCGATATTTACTCCGCAGGCGATGAGCAGCGCATCGTTTAAATCGCTGTAAGCAAGCACCATGAACCTGCCCTTGAACCCACCCCCCACCTCTTCAGCGTTGGATGAAGAGACGGCCCGGGCCGAGTTGTACGGCTTGATTGCAACACTGTTTTACGCCCCGCCCGACGAAGCCATGCTGGGTCAACTGCGTGTGGCCGCCACCGAGGCCCCCGCAGCCGGTGGATTTTTGGAAGAGCCTTGGCGTCAACTGGTGGCCACTGCCCGTGCCCAGTCGGCGCGCCAAATTGCCCAGGAGCACGACGCATTGTTTGGCGGCATTGGCAAACCCGAGGTGTATTTGTTTGCTTCACATCACCTCAGTGGCTTTTTGAACGAAAAACCCCTGGCCGCTTTGCGCACTGATTTGACCCAAATGGGGTTGTCGCGCGATGAAACCTTGCCAGAAACAGAGGACCATGTCTCTTACCTGTGCGAGGTGATGCGCTACTTGATCGCTGGTGACGATGTGGCAGTGGCCAACTTGACGAGACAAAGCGAGTTTTTTGCGCGCCACCTGCAACCCTGGTTGCCTGCCTTGTGCGACGCTTTGCAAGCCCACCCCAGCGCACAGTTTTATGCCGCTTTGGGTGGTTTGCTGCGCGCTTTCACTTCGGTCGAGGCCCAAGGCTTTGACATGTTGGACTGAGCACCGGGGCCCTGGGTGCGCAAAAACAAAGCGCCTACACCACAGCGACCACTTTGCTGCCCGCCCATACCCATGGCTGCACCCAGGGAAACCCTTATGAAATTGATTGCAAATGAGGCGAAAATGTGCTCTAGACCTTGTAGGCGCAATGCCCACCGGTCCGTGGCTTAAATCGCCGCCCTTCTTTTTGGAGATACCCATGAACAACGAACAGTTGCCCACCTCACGCCGCGGGTTTTTCTGGGGTGCGGCTGCAGCCAGTGCTGCGGTGGCCACCGTGGCGGGCGTCAAGGCGCTGGACACCGCGCCCTTGCCCAGCACAGAAAGTTTGCCCCCCGCCCCACCCAATGGGGGCGGATACAGCTTGAGTGAACACGTCAAGCGTTACTACCAAACCACCCGCGTCTGAACGAGGACAACCCATGCTACTGACCAAAAAATCCGACAGCACCCAGCGCGCAGGCTCACCCTTTGTGCACCGCTTGCAGCGCGGCTTGGCCCAAGCCATTCCCACCATGGACAGGCGTGCCTTTTTGCGCCGCTCCGGTTTGGGCGTGGGCGTGGGTCTGGCGGCCAGCCAGTTGACCTTGGTGAAAAAATCCCAAGCCGCAGGGCCCAACAAGGGTGATGGCTCGGGCAAGATCGAGGTCAAGCGCACCGTGTGCACACACTGTTCGGTGGGTTGTGCGGTCGATGCAGTGGTTGAAAACGGTGTGTGGGTGCGCCAAGAACCGGTGTTTGACTCGCCCATCAATTTGGGTGCGCATTGCGCCAAGGGTGCAGCGTTGCGCGAACACGGCCATGGTGAGTTTCGCCTGCGCTACCCCATGAAGTTGGTTGACGGCAAGTACCAACGCATCAGTTGGGACCAGGCACTCAATGAAATTTCCGAAAAGCTGCTTGAACTGCGCAAAACCAGCGGACCAGACTCCATTTATTGGGTGGGTTCGAGCAAGCACAACAACGAGCAGGCTTATTTGCTGCGCAAGTTTGTCAGCTTTTGGGGCAGCAACAACTGTGACCACCAAGCGCGCATTTGCCACTCCACCACCGTGGCTGGCGTGGCCAACACCTGGGGCTACGGTGCGATGACCAACTCGTACAACGACATGCAAAACAGCAAAGTCGCTTTGTACATTGGCTCCAATGCTGCCGAGGCCCACCCGGTCAGCTTGCTGCACATGCTGCATGCCAAAGAAACGGGTACCAAGATGATCGTGGTTGACCCGCGCTTTACCCGCACGGCGGCCAAGGCCGACGAGTTCGTGCGCATCCGCTCGGGCTCTGATATTCCTTTTCTGTTTGGCTTGCTGCACATCATCTTCAAAAATGGTTGGGAAGACAAAAAATACATCAACGACCGTGTCTATGGCATGGACAAGGTCAAAGAAGACGTGCTCGCCAAATGGACACCCGACAAGGTGGAAGAGGCTTGTGGCGTCAAGCCCGAACAAATGCTCAAGGTCGCCACCTGGCTGCACGAAAACCGCCCTGGCACCATTGTGTGGTGCATGGGCCAAACCCAGCACACCATTGGCAACGCCATGGTGCGCGCCTCTTGCATCTTGCAATTGGCATTGGGCAATGTGGGCAAGTCAGGTGGTGGTACCAACATCTTCCGCGGCCATGACAACGTGCAAGGCGCCACCGATGTGGGCCCCAACCCCGACTCACTGCCCGGCTATTACGGCCTGGTAGAAGGCTCTTGGAAGCACTTCGCCAAAAGCTGGGGCGTGGATTTTGAATGGATCAAGGGTCGTTTCTCGGCTCCGGCCATGATGAGCAAACCGGGCATCACCGTCTCGCGCTGGATTGACGGCGTGATGGAGAAAAACGAGTTCATCGACCAAGACAGCAATTTGCGCGGGGTGTTCTTTTGGGGGCACGCGCCCAATTCACAAACCCGTGGTTTGGAGATGAAGCGGGCGATGGACAAGCTCGATTTGTTGGTGGTGGTGGACCCCTACCCATCGGCCACAGCGGCCATGGCCGCCATGCCGGGCAAGGCGGAGGACAAAAACCCCAACCGCGCGGTGTACCTGTTGCCTGCGGCCACGCAGTTTGAGACCAGCGGTTCTTGTACGGCTTCCAACCGATCACTGCAGTGGCGTGAAAAAGTCATTGATCCCCTGTGGGAGAGCCGCTCCGACCACATGATCATGTACCAGTTGGCCCAAAAGTTGGGGTTCGATAAAGAACTGGTCAAAAATTACAAAATGCAAAAAGTCAAGGGCCTGGACGAGCCTGTGCCCGATGACATCTTGCGCGAAATCAACAAGTGCGTGTGGACCATTGGCTATACCGGTCAAAGCCCTGAGCGGCTGCAAGCGCACATGCGCAACATGCATTTGTTTGATGTCAAAACCCTCAAGGCCAAAGGCGGCAAAGACGCGGCCACGGGGTACGACTTCACCGGCGATTACTTTGGCTTGCCTTGGCCGTGCTGGGGAACGCCGGCGCTCAAACACCCCGGTTCGCCCAATCTGTATGACACCTCCAAGCACGTGATGGACGGCGGAGGTAACTTCCGTGCCAACTTCGGCGTCGAGCGCGAAGGCAAGAGTTTGTTGGCCGAAGACGGGTCGCACTCATTGGGTGCAGACATCACCACCGGCTACCCCGAGTTGGACCATGTGCTGCTTAAAAAACTCGGATGGTGGGACGAGCTCAATGATGCAGAGAAGGCTGCGGCCGAAGGCAAAAACTGGAAGACCGACAGCTCGGGCGGCATGATCCGCGTGTTCATGCAAAACCATGGGTGCCACCCGTTTGGCAATGCCAAGGCGCGGGCCGTGGTGTGGAACTTCCCCGACGCCATCCCCCAGCACCGCGAGCCCTTGTATGGCAACCGGCCTGATCTGATGGCCAAGTACCCGACCCACGACGACAAAAAAGCCTTCTGGCGCTTGCCCACTTTGTACAA
>CANJUS010000040.1:0-7921 GCA_947477505.1 Comamonadaceae bacterium
AGGCACGCTCGAGTGGCGTGGCGATAGTAGCGGCCATGGTCTCGGGGCTGGCACCGGGCAAATTGGCTTGCACCGAAATGGTGGGGAACTCGACTTGGGGCAAAGGGGCCACGGGCAATTGAAAATACGCCAACACCCCGGCCAGCGCCAGCCCCAAGGTCAACAAGGTGGTGGCCACAGGGCGCGCCACAAAGGGGGCCGAAAAATTCAGCGCCCCGTCGGCCCACACATCGCGCACGCGTGTCATGGCCGCACCTGTTGCATGCGCCGGGCAAAGAACAAATAAATCACCGGCGTGGTGTACAAGGTCAGCCATTGGCTCACGATCAGGCCACCGACCATGGTCACGCCCAGCGGTTGGCGCAATTCACTGCCCACGCCCGTGCCCAGCATCAAAGGCAAGGCACTGAGCAAGGCACACAAGGTGGTCATCAAAATCGGGCGAAAGCGTTGCAAGCAGGCTTGGTGAATGGCCTCGCGCGGGGGCAGCCCTTGCTCACGCTGGGCGTCCAGCGCAAAGTCGATCATCATGATGGCGTTTTTCTTGACGATGCCAATGAGCAGCACGATGCCAATCACTGCGATCATCCCCAAGTCCATGCCCGCCATGGCCAGCGCCAGCAAAGCGCCCACGCCAGCCGAGGGCAAGGTGGACAAAATGGTGATGGGGTGGATGTAACTCTCGTACAAAATGCCCAACACGATGTACATGGTGACCACCGCTGCCAAGATCAGCCACAAGGTATTGACCAAAGAAGCCTGGAACGCCAAGGCCGCCCCTTGGAAACGGGTTTCAATCGACACCGGCATGCCTTCGTCAAGCAATTCGGCGCGGGCCACTTCAATGGCGCGCACCGCTTGGCCCAAAGATGCCCCCGTCGCGGGGTTGAACGAGAGCGTGACCGCCGGGTATTGCGCCACATGGGTGATGCTCAGCAACGCAGGTTTTTCCACCACCTGGGCCAGCGAAGACAGGGGCACTTGCGCCCCCCCCGTGGCCGGCACATACAAGCGCTGCAAGGCCGCCGGGCCCAGGCGCTGTGCGCTGGCCACCTCCAGCACCACGCGGTACTGGTTGCTTTGGGTAAAGATGGTGGAGATCAGCCGCTGGCCAAAGGCGTTGTACAAGGCCAGGTCGATGGCCGACACACTCACCCCCAATCGGGCTGCAGCCTCGCGGTCGATTTGCACATAAGCCTGCAATCCCTGGTCTTGGAGATCACTGGCCGGGTCCGACAACTCGGGCATGGCGCGCATGCGCTCGATCAAGCGCTGCGACCACAGCCCCAGCGCCTGAGGGTCTGGTCCACTGAGCATGAACTGGTACTGGGTGCGTGCCACCCGGTCTTCAATGCTCAGGTCTTGCACGGGTTGCACAAACAAGCGCATGCCACTGACTTGATCGCCCAATCGGGTCAGCCGCTCGACCAGCGTCAACAAGGGCGCATCGCGCTGGGCTTTGGGCACCAGTTGCAGCGTCATGCGCCCGGTGTTGAGGCTGGTGTTGGTGCCGTCCACCCCAATGAACGAGGTCAGGCTGTGCACCGCGGGGTCGCGCAGCAGCACCTCGGCCAAGGCCTGTTGGCGCAGCGCCATGGCTTCAAATGATGTGGACTGGGTGGCCTCGGTGATGACTTGCAAGCTGCCCGTGTCTTGCAACGGGAAAAACCCCTTGGGCACCCACACATACAAGGCCACGGTGCTGGCCAAGCTCAGGCCAAACATCAGCCAAACGCGGCGCGGGTTGTCCAGCACGCGTGCCAGGCTGCGGCCATAGCGCTCGATCCAGCCGTCGATGGTTCGCCCCAACGCCAGCGACCATGCGCTGGGCGAGAGCGCCGCATGCGGGCGCAACAGCCGCGCGCACATCATGGGTGTGAGGGTGAGCGAGACCACGGCCGAAATCAAAATGGATACCGCCAAGGTGATGGCGAACTCGTGGAACAAACGGCCCACCACATCGGCCATGAACAGCAAGGGGATGAGCACCGCGATCAATGAAAACGTGAGCGACACAATCGTGAAGCCAATTTGGCGCGAGCCACTGAGCGCGGCGGCCAGCGCTGCTGCGCGCCAATCGTTGGGGCCGGCGGCGTCGCTGTCCGTGCGTTGCTCGAGGTGGCGAGAAATGTTTTCGATCATCACAATGGCGTCGTCGACGACAAAACCGCTGGATATGGTCAAGGCCATCAAAGTCAAGTTGTTGATCGAAAACCCCGCCAAATACATCACGCCAAAGGTGCCCACCAAGGACAAAGGCACGGCCACACTGGGAATCAAGGTGGCCGCTGCGCTGCGCAAAAACAAAAAGATCACCATCACCACCAGCGCCACGGCCAGCATCAACTCAAACTGCACATCGCGCACCGATGCACGGATGGTCACGGTGCGGTCGCTCATGACCTGCAAATCCACCGAGTCGGGCAGCTCGGCGCGCAAGCGCGGCAACAAGGCCTGGATGCGGTCGACTGTTTCAATCACATTGGCGCCCGGCTGACGCCGGATGTGCAACACCACCGCCGGGGTTTGGTTGGCCCAAGCGGCCAAGCGGCTGTTCTCGGGCGCCTCCACGATGCTGGCCACATCGCGCAGCCGCAAGGGGTTGCCATTGCGGTAGGCCAACACCAACTGACCATACTCCTGGGCCGATCGCAATTGATCGTTGGCATCAATGGTGGATGCGCGGTTGGGCCCATCCAAGCTGCCCTTGGCTTGGTTGACATTGGCCTGGTTGATGGCCAAACGCACATCCTCCAGCGAAAAACCGGCCGCCGCCAACGCCACTGGGTTGACCTGCACCCGCACCGAGGGCCGCTGCCCACCGGCAATGCTCACCAAGCCCACGCCCGACACCTGCGACAAGCGTTGGGCGACACGGTTTTCCACCATGTCACTGACTTGGGTGATGGGGCGCGATGGCGAACTCACGGCCAGGCTCAAAATCGGCGCATCGGCCGGGTTGACCTTGCTGTAAGTGGGGGGCATGGGCAAGTCGGTGGGCAGCAAATTGGCCCCAGCGTTGATGGCCGCTTGCACCTGCTGCTCGGCCACATCGAGCGCCAAGTCGAGCGAAAAGCGCAAGGTGATGATGGACGCACCGCCAGAGCTGACCGAGCTCATCATGTCCAAGCCCGGCATCTGGCCGAACTGGCGCTCCAAGGGTGCGGTGATGGCCGAGGTGACCACCTCGGGGCTGGCCCCAGGGTACAAGGTAGAGACTTGGATGGTGGGGTAATCGACCTGGGGCAATGCCGCGATGGGCAGCCACCGGTAGGCCAAAGCGCCGGCGATGAGCATGGCCACCATCAACAAAGAGGTGGCCACTGGACGCAGGATGAACAAGCGGGAAATGTTCACCGCTGCCCCCAGGGTTCTGCTGCACGGGTTCGGCGGCGCACTGGGGCGCTCATCAAGGCTCCTGGGATTGACGCCGCTCGCGCATGCGCTGAAAGAATGCGCGGCGTTCTTCGGGCGACATGTTTTTCACCCGCTCCTGCACCTCGGGGGGCAAGCGGTCCATCCAGGGGGGACGCCCACCACCTGCGCCGGGGGGAGCTGCGCCCTCTGCGGCTGGCGCACCCGATGGTGCTGTCGCACCTGCCGCCGCAGGGGGTTGGTTGTTGGCGCCACCCCCAGATGGCGCAGTTGTTGCAGCCGGTCCAAGCGCTGCCGGGGCTTTGTCTTTGCCACCGTTGCCCGGGGCCACGCGCGGTGCGGCCGACTTGACCACCTCGACCTTGCTGCCGTCGCGCAAGCGATCGGCCCCGTCGGTGACGACACGCTCACCCGACTGCACCGGCCCGCGGATGGCTTGCCAGTCACCGTCTTGGGCGTCGAGCTGAACCACCCGGGTCAAAACCGAATTATCGGCCTGCACCACATACACAAAGGTGCCCGCCGCGCCACGTTGGATGGCTGCGCTGGGCACGGCCAAGCTGTCTTTGAGGGTGTCCAACTCCAACCGGATGTTGGCAAACTGATTGGGAAACAAGCTGCCATCGGCGTTGGGGAAAACCGCCTTCAAGCGCAAGGTGCCGGTGGCCAAGTCGATCGCGTTGTCGGTGCTGCTCACGCGCCCCTGGGCCAGCATCTGCTTGGCTTCGCGGTCCCACACCTGCACCGGCAACACCTGGCCCGAGCGCAACTTGCGTTGGATGAGGGGGACATGGATTTCGGGCACCGCAAACAGCACCGCCATCGGGTCGGTTTGGGTGATGGTGACGATGCCATTGGCGTCGCCCGCACGCACCAGGCTGCCCAGTTCGGTTTGTTTGAGCCCCAATCGACCCGAGATGGGGGCCACCACCCGGGTGTAGGTGAGTTGCAACTTGGCCGAATCCAACTGGGCCTGGTCGGACTGCACCGTGCCTTGCAGTTGGCGCACCAGCGCTTGCTGGGACTCCACCTGTTGGCGCGCAATCGCATCTTTTTCCAACAGGCCTTGGTAGCGTTGCAAATCCAGTTGGGCATTGCGCAGTTGCGCCACGTCGCGTGCCAACTGCCCCTCGGCCTGGGCCAGTTGGGCTTGGGCATTGCGGTCGTCAATTTCGGCCAGCACGTCGCCTGCGCGCACCATGTGGCCTTCGGAAAAACGCAAGGCTTTGAGTTCGCCGTCGATCTTGGCGCGCACCACCGCGGTGTTCAACGCGGTCAACGTGCCTATGGCTTGAATGGATTGGCGCACGTCCATGCGCTGCACCTCGGCCACACTGACGGCTTGGTTGCGCCCCCCGCCGCCAAAGCGCCCGCCACCGCCTTTGGCGCTGCCCCCTTTGCCCTCGCCCTGGGCCTCGCCAGCAGCGTCGGTGCCCATGGGACGCCAATACACGTACCAAGTCCCTGCGCCAGCCAAGGCCAACATCAGCAAGGCCACAGCGGCATAGCGCCACATTTGTCGGCTGCGGCGCTGGGGTGACAAAGGTGACAAGTTCATGGGCAACAGGAGTTTGACGGGTGCCCGATGTTAACCATTGGCCGCGAACCCGAGGGCGCCTGCCCGGTCCCAGCCTTTCAGTTGGTGGGGCAGCGTCAAATCAGCCTGGAAACGCCCGCTGCCACCAGGCTGAGCACCACGGTGGTGGTGATGGGGAGGTACCAGTCGCGACCGAACAACCGGAATTGAAAGTCTCCGGGCAAACGACCAAAGCCGATTTTGCGCAACCATGGCATCAAGCCGTTGAACAAAATCAGGGCCAAAAACACCACCACCAACCAACGCCACATCAGCGACCTCCGCCCGATTGGGGTGCACACGCGTTCCACCCAACTGCGCTGCGTATCCACTGATGCAGGCCCGTGCCGAGCCGTTCACAGCGCATGGGTGCGGTCTCCGTTGTCAAACCCCATCGGGGTCCAAGCCGGGCCGTGGCCCAACACCAGCACCTTGAACAACTCGCCCATTTCATGCTCGTGCACCAACTTGAGGGCCAGGTTGCGCTGATCGCTAGAGACATCTTGGAGCAGCGGCAAGATGCCGCAATTGAGCAGGTAATTGGCCTGCGAGGTGTAACCCAGCACCTGCAAGCCCGCGTCTTGCGCGGCCAGGGCCAAGCCGGTGAAATTGACATGGGCGGTGATGTCTTTGAACCCCACCTCCACCAGTGGGTTGCTGTCGGCGCGGTGGTCGCGGTGGCACATCACCGTGCCCATGTGGCGCTGCGGATGGTAGTACTCGCTTTCCGGGAAACCATAGTCCACCAAGATCACCACCGCTTGGCGCTGGCTGCGCTGCAAGCGCTCGGCCAGGCTGCGCACAAAGGCCTCGGCCTGGGGATGGATTTCAGTCAGGTAATCGTGGTTGCCCTCGATGTCCAAGGGCGGGCGCAGTGTGCATTGTCGGTCTTGCCACTGCCAAGCCTGTGCGCCGCCCAGCGCTGTGGCCACCACTCCGCGCTCGTGCCACACCCCTTGGCTGCGCTGGAGCAATTGAACGGGCATGGCATCGATCACCTCGTTGCCCACCACCACCCCGTCCAAAGCGTCGGGCCACTCGCTCAACCACTGCACTTTGTCGGCGTAGGCGCGCAATGTGTCTTGCTGTCTTTGGCGCAAGGCCCCTGACAACTCGATGATGGTGTAGCGCTGCACCGCGTCGCCCAGACGCTCGAGCAGTTGCAAAGCCAGCGCACCGGTGCCTGCACCAAACTCCCACACCGTGTCGGTGCCGGTGTGGGCCAAAGCCTCGCGCACCGGATGCGCCAAGGTGTGGCCAAACCAAGGGCCCAAGGTGGGGGCGGTGACAAAGTCGCTTTGCGCGGGGTCGCTGCCGATGAGGTGGCTGTGGCGGCTGTAATAGCCCAGGCCGGGCGCGTACAAAGCCATGGCCATGAAGCGGTCGAAACCCATCCAACCGCCTGCACTGGCCAAGGCGCGCTCGATCAAGTGGTGCAAGGCTTGGCCCGAAGGCTGAGAAAAAGGCGGTACATTCATGGCCTCTTCATCCTACCTTGTTGTCCCTGGCGAACAGGGATGAGCGCTTTTCACATGAACGATTGGGTTTTGGTCACAGGCGCAGCACATCGGCTGGGAAAAGCGATGTGTTTGGCGTTTGCGCGCAGCGGCTGGAACGTGTTGTGCCACTACCAACACTCCGGCGCAGCGGCCACGGAACTGGCCGCGCAATTGCAGGGCTTGGGGGTGTCGGCGCTGACCGTCGGTGGCGCGCTCGACACCGCAGATGGCGTCTCCCAGGTGTTTGAACAAGCGACAGCCCACGCCGGCGCTGGTTTGCGCTGCGTTGTGAACAACGCTTCTTTGTTCGAGCCCGACAGTGGGCGCGACTTCAGCGACGCCTTGGCGCTGCAACAACTGCGGGTGAACCTGCTCGCGCCCATGCACATGGGCCAGCATTTGGCCCGGCTGCACGCCCAAAGCGCGGCTGGCCACGCCAGCTTGGTGCACGTGCTCGACCAAAAAGTGTTCAACCTCAACCCCGACTATTTTTCTTACACTTTGTCCAAACTCGCCTTGGAGCGGGCCGTGCGTTTGCAAGCCCAAAGCCTGGCACCCACCCTGCGGGTCAACGCCATCGCGCCCGGCCTGCTGTACCCCAGTGGCCCTCAGACCCAAGCCAACTTTGACATCGCTGCCCAAGTCAATTTGCTGCGCCGCCCGATCGACCCCCAAGACGTGGCACAAGCCGCCGTGTTTTTGGCCAGCACCGCGTCCATCACCGGCACCTGCATCCAAGTCGACAACGGCCAACACCTGGTGCCGCTGGCGCGCGATGTGCTGTTTGTGGTCGACGAGTTGCTGCAAAACAAACCATGACCCATACACTGCTCCAACAACACCGGCGACTTTTTTTGCGCGGCCTGCAAGTGCAAGCGCGCATTGGCATCCATGACTTTGAGCAACAAGCGCCGCAGCGTTTGCTCATCGACATCGACTTGTATGTGGCCTTGAAAGACACCCAAGCAGTCAACGACCAATTGGATGAGGTGGTGGACTATGACTTTGTGCGCCAAGTGGTGCACCAGCGCGTGGCACAAGGCCACATTGGCTTGCAAGAGACTTTGTGCGACGACATCATGGCCGCCTTGCTGGCCCACCCCGGCGTGATGGCCGCCCAAGTGTCAACCCGCAAACCCGATGTGTACCCCGACTGCGAAGCGGTGGGGGTGGAAATTTTTCGCGCCAAGCCCGGCGTGTTGTGAGGCACTGACATGGCCAGCAAAGGCACCCAAACCCTGCGCCTGACCGGGCTGCGCTTTGACGCCAACTTAGGCATATTGCCGCAAGAGCAGCATGCGCCGCAACCCATTCAGGTCGACGCCGAACTCAACCTGGGTTCACAACCGCTGATGCCGCGCGACGACGACATCACCCATGTGCTGGACTACCGCAAGGTGCGCAGCATCATCATTGCCGAGTGCACGGCCGAGCACGTCAACTTGCTCGAGAGTTTGATTGGCAAACTGGC
>CANJUS010000041.1:0-7894 GCA_947477505.1 Comamonadaceae bacterium
AAGCCACTGGCGACCACCAATGGATCCATGTGGACCCGGTGCGGGCCAGCGCAGGGCCTTTTGGTGCAACTGTGGCGCATGGCTTTTTGACCCTGTCCCTGCTGCCACACTTTTTCAGCACCGCTTACACGGTGCAAGCGCCCTCCATGGGCGTCAACTATGGGCTCAACAAGGTGCGTTTCATGGTGCCGGTGCGTGTCAACAGCCGCTTGCGCGCTTTGCTGCATTTGACAGCAGCCGAGACCATCGCCGGTGGGGCGCTGCAACTGAATTGGCGCGTGAGCATTTGTTGCGAGGGTCAAGACAAACCCGTTTGCGTGGCCGATTACCTGGTTCGGCGCTATCCCCAATAGGTGGCCAGGTGCGCAGGCCATGAACCCATGCGGGGCGCGACTGAAAAGCTCAGTCTAGCGCGCGAACTTTCACACTTTTGCCTTTGATGCGGCCTTGCGACAAACGCTCCAGCGCTTGGGCCGCAATGCCCCGGTTGATCGCCACATAAGTCGAAAACTCGTTGACATTGATCTTGCCAATTTGATCGGCCGAAAAACCCGCCTCGCCAGTCATCGCACCCAGCACATCGCCGGGCCGGATTTTTTCTTTGCGCCCGCCCACGATTTGCAAGGTGCGCATCGGCGCTTGCAGCTTGTCGCCAGCGGCAGGCGTCAATTCAGACAGCTTGGCCCATTTCGATGCCTGAGCTTGCAACACTTCAATGCGACCCACCGCACCCATTTCGTCCAAACTGGCCAGGGTCAGCGCCAGGCCTTGGGCATCAGCGCGGCCCGTGCGGCCGATGCGGTGGATGTGCAACTCGGCGTCGGGCGTCACATCGACATTGATGACGGCGTTGAGTTGGCTGATGTCCAAGCCACGCGCGGCCACATCGGTGGCCACCAACACCGAACAACTGCGATTGGCAAATTGCACCAACACCTGGTCGCGCTCGCGTTGCTCCAGTTCGCCATACAGCGCCAGCGCATCAAAGCCTTGGGCTTGCAATACCGCCAACAGCTCGCGGCATTGCTGCTTGGTATTGCAAAACGCCAGTGTCGATTCGGGTCGAAAGTGGTTGAGCAGCAAAGACACCGCATGCAAGCGCTCGTCCTCGCGCACCTCGTAAAACAGTTGGCGAATTTTGTCAGCCGCGTGCACGGTTTGCACCTTGACGGTTTGCGGTTCGCGCATGAATTTCGCCGACAACTTGGCGATGCCCTCAGGGTAAGTGGCCGAGAACAACAGGGTTTGCCGTTGGGCGGGGCATTGGGCAATCAACTGCTTCATGTCGTCATAAAAGCCCATGTCGAGCATGCGATCGGCCTCATCTAGCACCAAGGTTTTGACCGAATCCAAACGCAGGTTGCCACGCGTCAAGTGGTCCAAGATGCGCCCCGGCGTGCCCACCACCAAATGCGCGCCGTGTTGCAGGCTTTGCTCCTGACCGCGCAAGGCCACGCCGCCGCACAGCGTCACCACTTTGATGTTGGCGGTGGCGCGGGCCAGCCTGCGAATTTCGGTGGTCACTTGGTCGGCCAATTCGCGCGTGGGGCACATCACCAGCGCTTGCACCGCATGAAAGTTGGCGGTGAGTTTTTCCACCAAAGGCAATGCAAAAGCGGCTGTTTTTCCGCTCCCCGTGCTGGCTTGGGCGATCAGGTCAATGCCCGCCAGCGCCAAGGGCAAGCTCGCCGCCTGGATGGGGGTCATCTCGGTGTAGCCGAGTTGATCGAGATTGGAGAGGGTTTCGGGAGAGAGAGGCAGCGCGCTGAAAGCTTGGGTCATTGGGGCATTATCGGTGGGTAAATTCGTACCTGACCCCAATTAATCTCAATTACTTTAAATCTCGCAGATCTTCAAAGTGTGCTTCCACGTCGCTGGGCAGCAGTTGGATGCTGGCGCGCAAGCCGGGCACGGCGCTCATCAGGGCTTGCTCGACACTGGTGCGCAGTGCGGCTGCGCGGCCCAGTGACCAACTCGAGGGCATGTGCATGTGCACATCCACAAAGCGGCGCTGTCCGGCGCGGCGGGTGGTGATGTGGTCAAAACGGATGATGGCAGTGGCCCCACGTTGGTGGGCAAAGCTGTCGAGCACCGCTTGGATGTGCTGCATGGTCTCGGGCTCGACCGCCTCGTCCATCAGGCCTTGCGAGGAGCGCCAAATCAGATGCACGCCCTCTTTCAAAATATTGAGGGCCACACCGATGGCAACCACCGCGTCCAGCCACAGCCAGCCGCTCCACTGCACCAGCACAATGCCCAATACCACCCCCACCGATGTCCAGACATCGGTGATCAGGTGCTTGGCGTCGGCCTCCAAGGCCATGGAGCGGTGTTGCCGCGCTGCGCCCATCATCACCCAGGCCAACAGGCCATTGAGCACAGAGCTGCCCACCGACAAAGCCAGGCCCAGGCCCACCTCTTGCAAGGGCTGGGGGTCGCTGAAACGGTGCGCCGCGGTCCACACAATGCCCAATGCCGCCACGATGATCAGGATGCCCTCAAAGCCGGATGAAAAATACTCGGCCTTGTGGTGACCATAGGGGTGCTCTTCGTCGGGGGGAAGCGCCGCCACGGTGACCATGGTCAGGCCAAACATGGCACTGGCCAGGTTGACCAAGGACTCCATGGCGTCGGACAACAAACCCACCGAATCGGTGATGTACCAGGCCCAGGTTTTCAAGCCGATGGTGATCAAGGCCACGGCGATGGAGGCCCACAGCAATTGCCGTGGGGTGAAGTCAATGGCCGAGGGTCTTTTCATGTGCCCATGATAGGCCGCTCAAATGACCCGTGAATGAATGCTTCAGCTCAGGTGCACGCGGGCAAATTTGCGCTTGCCCACTTGCACCACGTAGCTGCCCGCGGTCAGCTTCAACGCTTTGTCGCTGACCACGCCGCCATCGATGCGCACACCGCCGCCGTCGATCAAACGGCTCGCCTCGCTGCCCGATGGCGCCAGTCCAGCGCTTTTGAGCAAAGCCGCAATCCCCATGGGTGCGCCACTCAGGGTCACCTCAGGGATCACATCGGGCACACCGCCCTTGCTGCGATTGACAAAATCTTGTTCGGCCGCATCCGCCAGGGCCGCATTGTGAAAACGGGCGGTGATTTCTTTGGCCAGCATCACTTTGGCGTCACGCGGGTTGCGCCCACCTTCGACCTCGGCCTTCAAGGCCGCAATCGCCTCCAGGGTTTGAAAGCTCAGCAAGGTATACCAGCGCCACATCAAGGTGTCACTGATGGACAAGACCTTGGCAAACATGGTGTTGGCGTCTTCGGCAATGCCAATGTAGTTGTTCTTGCTTTTGGACATTTTGTCCACGCCGTCCAAGCCTTCCAACAACGGCATGGTCAAAATGCATTGCGGCTCTTGCCCGTATTCCTGCTGCAAATGGCGACCCATCAGCAAGTTGAACTTTTGATCGGTGCCACCCAGCTCCAGGTCGCTTTTCAAGGCCACGCTGTCGTAGCCTTGCATCAGCGGGTATAAAAACTCGTGCACGCTGATGGATTGCCCGCTGTGAAAGCGCTTGTGAAAGTCGTCTCGCTCCATCATGCGCGCCACGTTGTATTTGGCCGCGAGTTGAATCATGCCGCGGGCCCCCAATGGGTCGCTCCACTCGCTGTTGTAGCGAATTTCGGTTTTGGCCGGGTCCAGCACCATGCTGGCTTGCTTGTAATAGGTGTCTGCGTTGAGCTTGATTTGCTCGGGTGTCAATGGCGGGCGGGTGCTGTTGCGCCCGGATGGGTCGCCGATGAGCGATGTGAAGTCACCGATCAAAAAGATCACCTGATGCCCCAAATCCTGCAATTGGCGCATTTTGTTGAGCACCACGGTGTGGCCAATGTGGATGTCGGGCGCCGTTGGGTCCAGACCCAATTTGATGCGCAGCGGCTGGCCCGTGGCCTCTGAGCGCTGTAACTTTTTAACCCATTCGTCTTTTGGCAGCAGTTCCTCGCACCCCCGCAAGCTCACGGCCAAGGCATGCTGAACCTGTGGAGATACAGAAGAAGCGGATACAGGCATTTGATTCATATATCTATTTAGGTTTACACCGGGCCTTCAAACGTTTATACTGCGCCGGTTTTTCGCCATTTTAAGTGGCTGCGCGGGGACTGCCCCCGGGAACTTCGAATTGAAACCAATCCTCTTATCACTGTGGGCCGAATGGCAAAGCTGGCACCGCCGCCACCCGCATGCGGCGGCGGCTGGCGTGACCGCCATGCTGTTGCTGGCCGGAGGCGGTGCTGTGGCCGTGGCTTCGCTGGGACCGGACGCATCTGACTTGCCCGTTCGCCAGGTGTTGGACAAGCCCTTGCCAGGTTTACAGACCAATGACATCGTTCCTGACTTGGCCCCACTGCAGTTGTACCGTTCAGACATGACCCGCAGCAATGACAGCGCAGACAGTTTGCTGTCGCGTTTGGGCGTGGCCGATGCCCATGCTGCCCAATTTTTACGCCAAGATCCTTTGGTCAAGCAGCATCTGCTGGCCCGTGCGGGGCGCAACCTGCAAGCCAGCGCCAATGCCCAGCATCAGCTCACCGAGTTGGTCGCCCGTTGGCCCGCTGAAGATGGCCGCCAATTCAAGCGCTTGCGCGTGAGCCGCCAAGCCAACGGGACATTCACCTCTCAGTTGCAAGATGCCCCGTTGCAGGCCTCGACCCAAATGGCCAGCGGTGTGATCCACAGCTCCTTGTTTGCCGCCACCGATGAAGCCCGCATCCCCGACAGCGTGGCCAATCAATTGGCCGATATTTTTTCGGGTGACATTGATTTTTACCGCGCCTTGCGCAAAGGCGACCGGTTTTCCGTGGTTTATGAGTCACTTGAAGCCGATGGCGAACCGCTGCGTGCCGGCAAGGTGTTGTCCGCTCAATTTTTGAACAACGGCAAAACCTACCATGCGGTCTGGTTCCAAGAGCCTCAGGCCCCCAAAGGCGGCTACTTTAATTTGAGCGGTCAAAGTCTGCGCCGCGCTTACTTGGCCTCGCCGCTGGCTTTTTCGCGCATGACCAGCGGGTTCAAGCTGCGCTTTCACCCGATATTGCAAACCTGGCGCGCCCATTTGGGCGTGGATTACGCCGCTCCGATCGGCACCCCCGTGCGCAGTGTGGGTGACGGCGTGATCGAGGCTGCGGGTCAACAAGGTGGTTACGGCAATGTGGTGACGGTGTCGCACCGAAATGGCCATAAAACCATTTACGCCCATTTGAGCCGCATTGATGTGCGCGTGGGACAAGCAGTGTCGCAAGGCCAAACCTTGGGTGGCGTGGGCGCCACCGGTTGGGCCACCGGTCCCCACCTGCACTTTGAGTTTCGGGTCAATGGCAAGCACCAAGACCCCTTGACCTTGGCCCGCCAAAGCGAGGCCATTCCTGTGTCAGAGGCGGCTTTGCCTCAGTTTCGCCAGCACGCCGCGCAAGCGCAAAAAGACATTGCTGCTGCGGCCAGCCTGACGCCCGCAGCCATCCAATAAAACATGTCCGATTTGTACATCGGCCTCATGTCCGGCACCTCGCTGGACGGGGTGGATGGGGTCTTGGTCGACTTCTCGCAAGGGCGCATGCAGGTACAAGCCCACCAGCACGCACCCTTTGACTTGGGTTTGCGCTCAGAGTTGCTGGCTTTGAACCAATCGGGTCCCAACGAGTTGCACCGCAGCGCCGTGGCGGCCAATGCCCTGACACGGGTTTATGCCCAAGTGGTGAATGGCTTGCTCACCCACTGCCAACTCTCACCCAAGCTGGTGCGCGCGATTGGGGCGCACGGCCAGACGGTGCGCCACCAGCCCGGGTTGCACGATGGCACGGGTTACAGCTTGCAAATCCAAAACCCCAGCTTGTTGGCCGAGTTGTGCGGCATTGCGGTGGTTGCAGATTGGCGCAACCGCGATGTCGCTGCTGGCGGTCAAGGGGCCCCCTTGGTCCCGGCTTTCCATCAAGCGGTCTTTGGCCAAGCGGGTCAGCACTTGGCCGTGCTCAACATTGGTGGCATTGCCAACTTGAGCGTTTTATCTGGCGAGGGCGACGCACTGGGGTTTGATTGCGGGCCCGGCAATGTGCTGATGGACTTGTGGTGCCAGCGCCATACCGGCAAAGCGTATGACGACGCAGGGCGCTGGGCGGCATCGGGGCAGGTCCAAGCGGACTTGTTGGCGCGCTGTCTGCAAGAACCCTTCTTTGCGTTGCCGCCACCCAAAAGCACGGGGCGCGACCTTTTTCACGCCACGTGGCTGGACCGCCACCTGGCCCAGGCCGGTGTGTTGGCCCCGCAAGATGTGCAGGCGAGTTTGTGCGCACTCACGGCCCATAGCATTGCCCTAGCCGTTTCGCGTTATGCCCCCGACTCCAGCAAACTGATGGTTTGTGGCGGTGGCGTGTTCAACCAAAGCCTGATGGCGAGGCTGCAACAGCGCCTGCCCCACGTGCCAGTGGCCAGCACCAGTGAATACGGGTTGCCACCTTTGCAGGTAGAGGCAGCGGCGTTCGCTTGGTTGGCGCGCCAAACCTGCCTGGGGCTGCCCGGCAATTTGCCAAAAGCAACGGGCGCCAAAGGCGCCCGTGTATTGGGTGGCATTTACCCGGCTTAAGGTAACGAGCCGACCCGCCAGCCCTTCGTTGTTAGATCAGACCGAAAACGACGAACCGCAACCACAGGTGGTGGTCGCATTGGGGTTTTTGATCACAAATTGGGCGCCTTGCAAGTCTTCTTTGTAGTCGATTTCAGCGCCCAATAAATACTGGTAGCTCATGGCGTCAATCAGCAATGACACGCCGTTTTTGCTCATGGTGGTGTCGTCTTCATTGGTCACTTCATCGAAAGTAAAACCATACTGAAACCCGGAGCACCCCCCGCCTTGGACAAACACACGCAACTTCAACTCTGGGTTGCCTTCTTCCGCGATCAAATCGGCCACCTTGGCCGCAGCACTGTCGGTGAAAACAATGGGGGCGGGCATTTCGGTGGGAATGGCTTCGGCAACGGCGTTCATGGATGGCTCTCCTCAGTTGGGGCTCGAATAGTAGCGTATTTTAGTCGGAAATAACCCCGCCGTTGTCATGGGCTTGCATCCCCTTGTGGATGGCAGGGTCTGCACTGGCCACAAAAAAACCGCTGAGGCGGTGAAGCCCACAGCGGTTTTTGGCAGAAAGGCAGGCTGAGAATCAGCGCTTGCTGAACTGCTTGCGGCGACGAGCGCCGTGCAAACCGACCTTTTTACGCTCAACTTCACGGGCGTCACGGGTCACAAAGCCAGCGGCTGACAGGGCCGGCTTGAGGCTGGCGTCATAGTCGATCAAAGCACGGGTGATGCCGTGGCGCAAAGCACCCGCTTGGCCAGACTCACCGCCACCGTGGACATTGACTTGGATGTCAAAGGTCTCGGCGTGGTTGGTCAGCATCAGCGGTTGCTTGGCGATCATGATCGAGGTTTGACGGCCAAAGAAATTTGAAATGTCTTTGCCGTTGACCGTGATCTTGCCAGAGCCTTTTTTCAGAAACACGCGGGCCACGCTGGATTTGCGTCGTCCGGTGCCATTGTTCCAATCACCAATCATGGGGGCTCCTTAGATGTCCAGCGGTTTGGGTTGTTGGGCACTGTGGGGGTGCTCGGCACCGCCATAGACTTTGAGCTTTTTGATCATGGCGTAACCCAGAGGACCTTTGGGCAGCATGCCCTTGACGGCTTTTTCCAGCGCGCGGCCAGGGTGCTTGGCCTGCATGTCGCGGAAGTTGGTGCCGTAAATACCGCCGGGGTATCCCGAATGCCGGTAGTAAACCTTGTCCAGGGCTTTGTTGCCCGTGACACGGATTTTGGAGGCGTTGATGACGACAATGAAGTCGCCTGTATCGACGTGAGGCGTATAAATGGCCTTGTGCTTGCCGCGCAAT
>CANJUS010000042.1:0-7774 GCA_947477505.1 Comamonadaceae bacterium
GGTGGTGCGGGTGCTGATCAGTGTTGATGGGGTACCGCAACAAGCTGAGGTTCACCAATCAAGTGGATTCAGTCGGCTAGATCGATCGGCCGTTGAGGCTGCAATGCGTTCGCGCTATGTACCCTTCAAACGTGGTGGAGTCCCAGAAGCCATATGGGTTTTCGCGCCGGCAGTTTTTAAATTGGAAAACGAGTGACACATGAACAATGAATTTGGTTTGGTCAATTTGTGGACCCAAGGCGACATGGTGACCCGCTTGGTGGCATTGCTGCTGCTGATCATGTCGATGTCCTCATGGGTGGTGATATTTCTCAAGGCCAGCCATTTGTGGCAGCACCAGCGCCAAGCCCAGCGGGTGGACGCGTTTTGGCAATGCGACAGCGTGGCCGCAGGCGAACAAGCCTTGGGCGAGCGTGCGGACAACCCGTTTCGCCAACTCGCCCAACAAGCCCGCGAAGCGCTCGACCATGTGCAAAGCAGCGCGGGCAGACCGGCTTTGGCACAGCAACTCGATGTGAGTGACTGGGTCACCCGTTGTTTGCAGCGGACCATCGACGAGGCCACGGCGCATTTGCAGTCGGGTCTGGCGGTATTGGCCTCGGTCGGATCGACCGCGCCATTTGTGGGTTTGTTCGGGACCGTTTGGGGCATCTACCACGCGCTGGTGCAAATTGGCGCAGCCGGGCAAGCCAGCATCGATCAGGTGGCTGGTCCGATTGGTGAGGCCTTGATCATGACTGCTTTGGGCCTGGCCGTGGCCATCCCAGCCGTGCTGGGCTACAACGCATTGGTGCGCGGCAACAAACAAGTCATTGGTCGGCTCAACCGCTTTGCGCACGATTTGCACGCTTTGCAAATCACCGGCTCGCGGGTGCAGGCAGCGCAACGCATCAGCGCCCATTGAACAGGAGCATCCGCATGGCTTTTGGCACCCAAGACGACACCGACGAGGTGATGAACGAGATCAACATGACGCCCTTGGTGGACGTGATGTTGGTGCTGCTCATCATCTTCATCATCACCGTGCCGGTGATGAAGCACGCCGTCAATGTGCAACTGCCCCGTGCCACCAACCAAGCGCAAGACACGCCGCCGCAGACCATTCGCTTGAGCGTGGACGCGCAGGGGCGCTACTGGTGGAACGAAACCGCCATCGACGACGCCGCACTGGCAACCTTGCTGCAAACCGAGGCGGCCAAACAACCGCAGCCCAAACTGCACATTCGAGGCGACCGCGATGTGCGCTACGAGCGCGTGGCCCAAGCCATGGCAGCCGCGCAACGTGCGGGCATTCAGGGCATTGGCTTTATCACCGAGCGCCAGCCCTGAATTTGCTCTGGTCTAGCGCCGATTCTATTTTTTTCAAAGGAGTTTTCACATGAAACGTTTGATGTCTGTGGGTTTGGTAATGGGTGCATTTTGGGCACTGCCCACTTGGGCCCAGGTCAAGATCGAAGACCCATGGGCGCGGGCCACCGTTGCAGGCCAAAAGGCAACGGGTGTTTTCATGAAACTCACGGCCACCCAAGCCAGCCAATTGGTGGGCGTGAGCAGCCCGCTGGCCGGTGTGGCCGAGGTTCATGAGATGAAAATGGAAAACAACGTGATGAAA
Source organism: Comamonadaceae bacterium (assembly GCA_947477505.1). GTDB lineage: Bacteria > Pseudomonadota > Gammaproteobacteria > Burkholderiales > Burkholderiaceae_C > Limnohabitans. The sequence goes on from CANJUS010000042.1 coordinate 1,613, forward strand.
ATGGCAGCCGTGACCGCCATCGACTTGCCTGCTGGCAAGCCCGTGGCCTTGCAGCCTGGCGGCTATCACGTGATGTTGATGGACCTCAAAGGCCCGTTGGCCAAAGACACCAACGTGACCATCACCTTGAAGTTCAAGGACAGCAAAGGGGTGGTATCGCAACAAGAGGTAAAACTACCGGTCAAAGAGATGACCCATGGCCTGGGCAAAGACGGTGCGTCAGGTGCGGCTCACAAACATTGATCGTTTGCAACCGCTTTCAGGCCCACTTGCCCGCAACGGCCGCCTGTTGAGCTTGGTATAAGCTCGGGGCATGGGGCAGTCCATGGGGGACGGCCCGCCTGCAAGGATGTGTCGCATGAGCCAAGCCCCTGGTTTTGATTTCAGCCAATTTGTCCCGGGTTTTGATTTTTTAAAAAATCTGCAAACCCAAGGCGCTGCTTCGGGCATGGGCGCGAGCAGCTGGGTGGCCCCCACCTTGGACCCCCAAGAGCTGGAAAAACGCATCCAAGAGCTCAAGGCCGTGCAGTTTTGGCTGAACCAAAACACACAAGCGATTGCGGCCACCATCCAAGCCTTGGAAGTGCAGCGCATGACGCTCAAAACCTTGCAAGACATGAACCTGAGCATGGGCGACTTGGCCCAGTCACTCAAAATCAAACCCAGTGCTTGGCCCGCCGCTGCATCAGCGTTTGCAGCCAACACCGCCACCGCCTCGGCCCCTGATCAAAAGCCTGCGACCAAATCCAAAAAAGCTGCAGCGCCGCGCGCAGCCACCAAGGGCCGTTCAACCAGCGGCCAAGACGCCGCAGGGGCGGCCGTTGACCCCATGCAATGGTGGGGTGCGCTGACCCAGCAGTTTCAAGACATTGCCCAAAAAACCATGACCGACATGCAGCATCAGGCCAAGGCTGCAGGCATGGACACGGCCCCCAAAGCCACCGCCCATGCGCCTTCACCCACCAAACCCGCTGCGTCCAAATCCGCCACGCCAAAAACCGCTGCGCGCAAACGCTCACCTGCCAAGCGAACATGAAGCTGTTCCCCAGCGCGCACGCCACCCATCCACAGTGGCCGATGGCGGCAGGTTTGGTATTGGCGCAACTGAAAGCACAGCTGAGTTTGCCCAGCCATGCCGCACAACCCACCCTGGGCTTGCTCTACATCACCGACCACTATGCAGATGCGGCCCAAGACATTTTGGATTGGTTTGGAGCAGAGCTGCCCACGGTGACCGACTGGTCTGGCACAGTGGGTGTGGGCATTGCGGCCAACAACGTCGAGTACTTTGACGAGCCCGCTTTGACGGTGATGCTGTGCGAGTTGCCACACAACCAGTACCGTGTTTTCAGTGGTGTTGCACCGCTGGGCCAGCAGCTGGGCTTTGAGCCCCACACGGCCTTGGTGCATGCCGATGGCCACACCCCGGATGTGGGTGGTCTGATTGAAGAGATGGCCCAGCGCACCCGCAGTGGCTATGTGTTTGGGGGCTTGGCCAGCAGCCGCCGTGGGGCCGTGCAGTTTGCGGTCAGTTCGGCTGGGCATTTGCGCGGTCAAGGTGCAGCAACTGGTGTTTACAGTGGGGGTTTGAGCGGTGTGGCCTTTGGCCCTGAAGTGGCCTTGCTCTCGCGGGTCACGCAAGGCTGCGTTCCCGTTTCGGCGCAGCACACCATCACAGAATGCGAAGGCCATTTGGTGCTGGCCTTGGACGGCGAGCCAGCGTTGGATGTGTTGCTTCGCGACCTGAAAATTTCGCTCGATCAACCCCAGCCCGCATTGATGCAAGTCAGGGCCACTTTGGTGGGCTTGACCGCGGATGGTGATCAACCCATTCGGCGAAAGGGCGAGTTTGGCGACGATGTATTGGTGCGCCACATCGTGGGCTTGGACCCAGAGCGCAAAGCGGTGGCCGTGGCCGAGTTGGTCAACACGGGCATGGGCCTGAGCTTTTGCCAACGCCATGTGAATGCAGCACGTGCCGACCTCATGCGCATCGGCTCTGAAATTCGTGAGTCTTTGGAGGCACCGGCCTTGATGGACGACGACACCATGCATTGGGCAGACCCAAGCCAGGATGTGTCAGGCCCGGGCGAACCAGGATCCAAACGCATCTTGGGCGCGGTGTATGTCAGCTGCGCAGGGCGCGGGGGTCCGCACTTTGGTGGCCCCAGCGCAGAAATGCACATCGTGCGCCGCGCTTTGGGCGACGTACCCTTGGTGGGGTTTTTTGCCGGTGGCGAAATTGCACACCGGCATTTGTATGGTTACACCGGCGTGTTGACGGTGTTCACCAGTCAGTGAGCACGGACATGGCGCACAGCCAACCCTTGAGCGGCCTGCGGGTCATTGAGTTCACCCACATGGTGATGGGCCCCACCTGCGGCATGGTGCTGGCCGACTTGGGCGCCGAAGTGATCAAGGTCGAACCCCTTGAAGGCGACCGCACCCGCCATTTGCTCGGATCGGGTGCGGGGTTTTTCCCCATGTTCAACCGCAACAAAAAAAGCATTCGGATCAACTTGCACCACGCCGATGGCGCAGCTGTGGCGCGGCGCTTGTGCCACAGCGCCGATGTGGTGGCAGAAAATTTCAAACCCGGCACCTTGGCCAAATATGGGCTGGACCATGCCAGCTTGAGCCAAGACAACCCGCGCTTGATTTACGCCAGCCTCAAAGGGTTCTTGCCCGGCCCCTATGAGCACCGCACCGCCCTCGATGAGGTGGTGCAAATGATGGGTGGCTTGGCCTACATGACCGGGCGACCAGGCGATCCCTTGCGCGCAGGCACCAGCGTCAATGACATCATGGGTGGCATGTTTGGGGCCATTGGCGTGATGGGCGCGTTGATCCAGCGTGGCATCACGGGCCGTGGGCAAGAGGTTCAGTCGGCGTTGTTTGAAAACAATGTGTTTTTGGTCGGGCAGCACATGCTGCAATACGCCATCACTGGCCAAGCAGCGTCGCCCATGCCCGACCGCATTTCGGCTTGGGCGGTCTACGACGTTTTCACTGTCAAAGGGGACGAGCAAATATTTTTGGCGGCCGTGAGCGATGCGCAGTGGAAAGTGTTTTGCGAAAAGTTGGGCTTTGCGGATTTGCTGGCAAAGACCGAATACGCCACCAACAATGACCGCGTGCGACTGCGGTCGCAGCTGCTGCCTGACTTGCGCACACGCTTGATGCACTGGAGCGCAAAAGATCTGTCCGACCTGTTCGAGTCGGCTGGCTTGCCTTATGCACCCATTGCCAAACCAGAAGATTTGTTTGACGACGCGCATTTGCAGGCCACGGGTGGCCTGGCCGATGTGCGCTTGAGCGATGGCCCCAGGGCCGGACAAATGGCGCGTGCGGCTTTGTTGCCCTTGACCATGAACGGTCAACGCCTGGGTGTGCGCCAGCACCCGCCGATACAAGGCGAGCACACCGACGAGGTATTGGCTGCTTTGGGCTTGTCTGCGCAAGAGGTGGCGCGACTCAAAAGCCAAGGTGCAGTGGCCTGACGTGTGGCCATCGGTCTGGTTCTGTATCACTGGGCCCCAAGTGCCCTGGGAATTGGGCCAAGGGTTTTGATGTTGAATTTATGAGTTTTGACTCTGGCTATATTCCAAATGCGTTCGATCATTCGTGGCAAAAGTGACCACGCAGCACACGCTGGTATGGCGACGCGCGAAACCCCGAAAGAATCCTTTGATGAAACTCCACATCGCCAATAAGAACTACTCGTCTTGGTCTTTGCGTCCTTGGGTGCTGATGAAAACCTTGGGGCTGTCGTTTGAAGAAAGCCTGCACACTTTCCCCATGAATGGGGGGCTGTCGGGTTTTGATGCGTTTTCACCCAGCGGCAAGGTGCCGGTGTTGGTCGATGGCGCACACACTGTATGGGACACGCTGGCCATTGCAGAATACCTGGCCGAGCAACACCCGCTGGTGTGGCCGGCTGACAAATCGGCCCGAGCTTGGGCGCGCAGCGCTGCCGCTGAAATGCATTCGGGTTTTGGTGCGCTGCGCAACACCTGCGCCATGAGCTGTGGGGTGCGCGTGGCTTTGCATCAACCTTTAACCAACGGCTTGTTGCAAGACTTACAGCGATTGCAAGCGCTGTGGCGCGATGGATTGCAGCGCTTTGGCGGACCATTTTTGGCAGGTGCCCAGTTCACTGCGGTGGATGCGTTTTTCTGCCCGGTGGCGTTTCGGGTGCAAACCTATGGCCTGCCACTTTCACCAGAGTGCATGGCCTATGTGCAAACCCTGCTGACTTTGCCTGCCATGCAGGCTTGGTATGCCGCCGCTCTCAAAGAACCTTGGATCGATCCTTTGCATGATGCAGAGGTGCTGGCATTTGGACGGCTGTTACAGGACTTGAGGGCGCCATGACAGCCAGGGGGTTGACCAACCATCAGCTCCGTGCAAGGTGTGAAGATATTGGGATGATGGGCTGGTTCAGCTGGGAAAGTACCAAGCGCCTTGTGCGGCAGTCCACATAAAGCCATGGCCTTTGAGCCACATGACCAAATCGGGATTGCCTTGCCCATGCGCTTGCTGAACATGGATCCACAACAATCCCTCGGGCTGGCTGCGCAAGTCTTCAATGCGTACATCAGAAAACTTGCGAATGGTTTCTACCAAGTGGCGATAGCTTAAATTGGCAGAGACGTCTTTGCCTAGCGGTGCATCGGGTTTTTTGGCGGCGCTCGGTAAGGGTGCTTTGGTGCGCGGCTCGGGCACAGCCGGGGCGCCGCCCAGCACTTGAACCAACAAGTCAACGGCTTGAGGGCAAAACACTGTTCCACGATTGTTGATGATGTTGCGCATCGCCACCGAATGGCTGCATGTCTTACCGTCGTAATCGCCAGACATGAGTTCTTCGTAGACCTCAACCACAGCCAAGTACCTTGCGCCCACAGGGATGGCGGTGCCAGACAATCGATCTGGGTAGCCACTGCCGTCAAAATTTTCATGGTGCGAGCGAATCATTTGCGATACCGCATCCATGCCCTCTAAGCCCTTGAGACATGTGGCCCCCATCGCGGGATGGGATTCGAGCAAAACAAAATCGCTTTGCGGCAGGTTATCGATATAGGTGCTCAACACCCGGTCGCTCAGGCCGATCTTGCCCAAATCATGCAGTAGACCGGCTATGAAAATGTCTTGCGCCATGGCGTGATCATGGCCGGCCAATTGGGCCATCTTCATGGCCGTGCTGGCCACACGCTTGGAGTGATCCAGCAGCTTGGCGCTGCGCAAACCCAGCAAGCCGGAAAATGCTTTGATGGATGCCGTATATGCTTGGCGCAATGAAGCCGTGCGAACCTGAACCTTTTCTTCCAAGGTCTCGACCATGTCCTCAAGTGCTGCGTTTTGCGCTTGTGTGAGTTCGATCAAGCGTTGTCGCTCTTTGGCAAGATTGGCAAAAGCAACTGCGCCTTTGACGATGCCCAGCAGTTCGTCATCATTCCAGGGTTTGGATACGTATCGGTAAATTTCACCTTGGTTGATGCCTGCCACCGCATTGGCCAGGTCGGCGGTACCGGTGAGCAAAATGCGCATGGTGTGGGGCCACTGCAGACGCACTTGCTCCAGCAACTGCGCCCCATTCATCTCAGGCATTTGCATGTCAGAGATGATCACATCAAAGGTTTCGCTGGCCATGGCTTGCAAAGCGGCGCCGCCACCGTCTGCAATGGTGATGGCGCATCCTTCCAGCGTGAACATGCGCCGAAGGGCTGACAGCACGTTGGGTTCATCGTCAACGCACAAAATTTTCACGGTTGATGGATCCCAGGCGGCTGATGAATCTGTGGCGTTCAGGTTGGAGGGGGTGGTCTCGTTCATACGTTCACTCCGGCAGGGTTTGTTTCGACATGCGGTTGTCGCATGGGTAATTCGATTTTGAATGTGGTTCCAACACTTGGCGTGCTGCGCACGGTGATTTGACCGCCATGGCGCTTCACAATCCCCAACGAGACCGACAGGCCCAAGCCGGTGCCAGTGCCTACGTCTTTGGTGGTGAAAAATGGATCAAAAATCCGCGCGATGGTGGCCTCATCCATGCCAACGCCATTGTCTTCAAATTCAAACCAAACCTTGTCTGCAGCCACACCTGAGCGGATGGTGATCTTGCCCCTTTGATCATCGGGCATGGCCTGGGCTGCATTGACAACC